>JBQTJL010000410.1:0-10942 GCA_052387135.1 Methanobacteriota archaeon
CTTCATCGATTCACACCCGGATTGGGCTCGAATCCCGACTGTCTTATTTAACCCCTTCCGCCATAGCCCGTCGATGCGCCGACCCGTCGCGCTCCTCCTCGTCGTCGCCGCGCTCGCGTTCGTCCCGGGTCTTGCGGGTTCGCAGGGCGGGTTCGCGGGCTCGGTCGGCGACGTCGCCGTGACGGTCCGCGCGTACGCGCCGCTCGCCCCGGCCGAGGCGATCGTGTACGGGCCGGGCCAAAGCGGCGAGGTCGTGGTCTTCCTTGCGACGACCTCGAACGGGACCCATCGCGCCGAGATCGCCTTCTCGTCGGACCCCGCGGTCGTCCGGTACGAGTCCGCGACCGCGACGGCCGACGCCTTCAACGCGACCGAACCGCCGGCCGGCCGCTACGTGCACGCGGCGTTCGCGATCGCGGACGACGCGGAGCCGGGGCCGTTCCGGTTCCTCGCCGCGGTGACGGTGTACGTCCAGAACGCGACGGCGGCACCGGAGGATGCGAACGCGACGAACGCGAGCACCGGCGGCGCCGAATGGACGCTACAGGGCGAGCGCACGTTCGAGGTCGCGGGGCGCGTCCCGACTCCGGCGCCGGGTCCGAGTGGGCTTCCGGTCTCGCCCCTCGTCGCCGCGGTCGCGATCGGGATCCTCGTCCTCGGAGGCGGCGCGGTCCTCCTTCGCAGGCGTCGGCCCAGGGTGAAGCCGCGAAGCCGGGCGCTCCGCGAGGTCGCCGCCGAGACCGCGGCGCCCGAGGCGCAGGCGAAGGTCGCCGTCGAAGAGGCCGCCCGCGTGAAGGACCGCGAGCATTCGATCCTCGAAGCAAAACGAGCGGACATCCTCCGCTCGATCGAGCTTTCGCGGGGGCGGCTTTCGCGCGGCGAGATCACGGAGCACGTGTTCAACCAGATCGAGGCCCGGAAGCGCCAGGCGCTCGAGGCGGTCGATGCGGAGATCCGGCAGAAGGGTGGTTGACCCATGCGGGTCCGGCTCGTGATCGTGGGAAAGGTCCAAGGGGTCTGGTTCCGGGCGGCGATGCAGAAGGAAGCCCGCCGGCTCGGCGTCCGCGGCTGGGTGCGGAACCTTCCCGACGGAAGCGTCGAGGCGGTGGCCGAAGGCGAGCCCGCGGCGGTCGAAGCGCTCGTCGCCTGGAGCCACGAAGGGCCTCCTGGCGCGCGCGTCGTCGACGTCCACGTGACGCCGGCCGGCCCCGACGAGGGGTCCGCGTCGTTCGACGTTCGCTATTCCTGACGCCGCTTCGAAAAGAGCTGGCGGAGGGCTTCGAGGACGGGGCTCACGATCACGTTCCCGGCCTCGTACTCGACCTCCTCGATGAAGGCTTCCGGGGTCCCCGCGTCGAGCCGGGTCCGCCGCCCTTCCCCGTTCCCGAGGCTCGATTCGACCTCGTAGCCCGCGGAGCCCTCGAGTTCCGCGACGTGAAGCACGCGCTCCTTCGGCTTGAAGACCCTCGCAAACGCTCCGATCACCGCAACACCGACCAATGGCTCGTCGGCCCGCCCTAGATAAACGCTCCCTCCGGGCACCACGTTCCCTGGGTATTCTTATCATGGGGGCCCCGTTCGGGTCGCGTGGTCCTTGCCGCGGCCGGCACCGTCGCGCTTCTTGCCGCTCTCGTAGCGTTCCTTGTCGCGGCCGGATCCGGCGCCTGGGCGATGCGACGCGGAAGGTCGCTCCCGCGGGCGTTCGACGTCGCGACCGTCGCCGGCGCCTCCCTTCTTGGCGGCTGCATCGCGATCCTCTTTGCCGCGTTCATTTCCCGCGACCTTTCCTTGGCCTACGTGTGGAGCTACACCCACGTCGACCATCCGTGGTATTACCGGGCCGCGGGCCTGTGGGCCGGCGAGGGCGGGACCCTCCTCCTCTGGGCCCTCTTCCTCGCCGCGATTCTACTTGCCGAACGCCGCCTCGCCAAGGGCCGCGAGAAGGCGGACGCCTCGTCGCGCCTCCATGCGGTCGCGATGCCGATCCTCGCGGTCGCGACGCTCGCGGTCGTGCTCCTCGCCGCGCTCGAGCGCCCGTTCGCCTCGACGTCCGCGGCGGCCCTCGCCGGGACCCCGAGCGGTCGCGGGCTCGACCCCCTGCTCCTTACGCCGTTCATGCTGGTGCATCCGCCGTTCGAGTTCGCCGCGTACGCGCTCACCGCTCCGCTCTACGCCTACGCGCTCGCGTACCTTGCGACGGACGACCACGCATGGGTCCGGCCCGGGTTCGCATGGATGCGGCCGGCGTGGCTCGTCTCGAGCTACGCCGTCGGGATCGGCGCCCTCTGGGCCTACTACACGTTGTCGTTCGGCGGTTATTGGGCGTGGGACCCGGTCGAGACGGTGAACCTCCTCCCGTGGCTCTTTGTGACGACGTTCGCGCACGCCCTGTTCGTGCACAAGCGGGGCGGCGGATTCGCGACGGCCGCGCCGGTCTTCGGCGCGCTCGCGTTCTCGGCCGCGCTCTTTGCGACGCTTGCGACGCGCTCGGGTCTTTGGAGCGCGTCCGTCCATGCGTTCATCCCGCCCGACGTGGCCCTTCTACCGTCCGCGGGCGAGCGGCTCCGCGCCGCGGCCGACGCGTCCGCGTTCGTCCGCACGACGGTCGGGCTCCTCGTAGCGTCGCTCCTCTCCCTGGGTGCCGCGTGGATGTGGCGCGACCGACGCCTCCGGCTCCGTCGCGCACCGGGCCACCGAGCCGCCGACGCCGAGGTCGCCGCGGGCCTCTACGTCGCGACCGCCGTTCTCGCGCTTGCCCTGCCGCACGTCTTCGTCGGTGCCCTGCTCGCGGCGTCCGCGGGAATCGGGCTCGGCCATACCGGCATCGGCTTTGGGATCCTCGTCGCGGTCGCGGCCCTGGTCCCCACGGCGCTCTCGCTCCGGGTCCCTCCCGAGCCCCGCGAGGCGTCCGAGGCACCCGAGGCGCCCCGTGCCGGTGGATTCCGCGCGTTCGCCGCCGGGCTCACCGAAGAGCGCCTGCTCGTGCTCGCGGTCGGCGTCTTCGCCGTGTGGACGTTCGTCACGGTGGTCCTCCTCTTCCTCGGGATCGATGGCATCCAGCGCGCCGTCTTCGACGACCGGATGCCGCTCCTTGCGGCGCCGCTCCTCTACGTCCTTGCTCTCGCGTTCACCCGGCGGCATCTTGCCGCGTGGCTCCCCCATGCGATCGCCGCCGGGCCCGCCCTTGCGATCGCCGGCGCCGTCGCGGTCCGGGGCCAACCGTCCGTCGGCGCGGCCGGGGCGCTCGCGGTCGGGGCCGCGGCGGTGCTCGTCTGGAGCCTCGTCGCGGTCACGGTCCCGAAGGGGGCCGCGGCGCCGTCCCGCATCCGTCTCGCCGCGGCCTTTGTCCTCGTCTCCGCCGCGCTCGTCCTCCTCGTCGCCTCGGTCTCGCCGCCGACGCGCCTCCCCGGGCTGGACGCCCGTGTCCCGAAATCGCTCGTCCCCGTCGGGCTCGTCCTTTCGGCCGGCGTGTTCGTCGCCGCGTTCCGCATCCCCCGCGCGTCGCAGCGCGGCGTCCGGGCGGACCTTCGCCGCGCCGGAGTGCCCCTCCTCCATCTCGGGCTCGTCTTCCTCTTTGCGGGCGCCGGCCTCAGCACGTACTTTGCCGAGGACACGGTGTTCGCGCGCGACGCACCCCTCGGGCTCGGTGACGGACGCGCCGTGGGGCACGGGCTCGTCCTTGCGCTCGTCGGAAGCCGCGGCGAGCCGGACCCGGACCGCGAGGGCGTGTTCCGGTCGGTCGATGCGCTCTTCGAACTTTCCCGCGACGGCGAGACCGTCGCCCGCCCCGTCCTCCGCATGACGTTCGTGCCGTTGAAGCACCACTACGACCCGACGACCGCCGTGCTCCGGTTCGCCTGGGGCGACCTCTACGTGAACTCCGACTTCGAGAACGTGCACGCGATGCGCTTTTCCGATCCGGAAGGCGGCGATTGCGGCGCCGTGGAGCTTCGGTCTTCGCCGGAGCTGGACTGCGGGTGGGTGGTCGGCCACAGCCGGACGCACGAGATCCGGTCCGACCGCCTCGACGCGGTCGCGATGACCGTCCGGACGCTTCCCGGCGTGAACGTGCTCTGGGCGGGCATCGTCCTCATGGTCGTCGGGATGGCGCTCCGCATTTTCATCCAAAAGTAGTGGAAACATTCTTTAGTATAGACGAGTAAATACTATTGGGCGCCCATGGAAAGCCGTAAGATCCAACGGGTCGGGGCTTCGACCTTGAGCGTGTCATTACCGAAGGATTGGGTCGAGCTGAAGGGCCTGCGGAAGGGCGACCTCCTGCTCTTCGACGTCGAAGGCGACGGCAGCCTCAAGGTGATGACGAGCAAGGAGGTCGAGGCGCGCGGGCCCGCCGGTACCGAAGAGTGGCTGATCGACGCGGACGCCTGCACCGAGGCCGGCGTGCTCGGCCGCGTCATCGTAGGGAACTACGTGCTCGGCCGCAACTCGCTCCGCGTCCGGTCGCGGACCCGCATCAAGTCCGCGCACCTTTCCGAGGTCCGCGAGACCGCCCAGAAGCTCATGGGCCTCGGCATCATGCAGGAGACCGCGAGCGAGGTCGAGCTCCAATGTTCGATCGACCACGCGCGCTTCCCGATCGACACCGTCTTGAAACGCCTCTACACGATCGGTGCGACGATGCAGAAGGACGCGATCGAGGCGCTGCAGCGCCGCGACGCCGGGATGGCCCGCGACGCGATCCACCGCGAAGACGAGGCGGACATGATGTACTGGCTCTGCCTCCGGCTCCTCCTTGCCGCGCAGACGGACCGGACCCTCGCCGAAAAACTCGGCATCCGCGGCTACCTTCCGATCGTCGGGAACCGGCTCATCGCGAAGAACCTCGAGACGATCGCGGACTACGCCGAGTCGATCGCCCGGAACGCAGAGAACCTGATCGAGAGCCGCGTCGCGCTCGAGGACGCCCACGTGGACCGGCTCCGGCGCGTCTCGGAGCTTGCGAGCCAATCGGTCCACGACGCCTTGGGCTGCGTCATCTCGCACGACCTCAAACTCGCGAACTCGTCGATTGCGGCCAAAGAAAAGGTCGAGGCCGAGGACGAAGGCCTCCTTCAGGACTTCGTCGACGGGAAATACACGCCGCTTGCGACGTCGAACCTGCGCGGCATCGCCTGGGGCCTGCGCCGGATCGCCGAATACGGGTCCGAGATCGCGCTCGTGGGGTTCAACCGGTACCTCGAACGCGAGACGAGCCTGTGCAAAAGGTTATAAAGGGGCGACCGCTATCGCGGTCGCCATGTCGCGCCGCACGAAGAAGATGAAGTCGGTGGCCCGCTTCGGCGCCCGCTACGGCGTCCGGATCCGCCGGCTCATCCGTGAGGTGGAAGAGAAGCAGAAGCAGAACCACCCCTGCCCGTCCTGCGGCGCGCTCCGCGTAAAGAGGGTCTCGACCGGCGTGTGGGCGTGCCGGAAGTGCGACTACAAGTTCGCCGGCGGCGCGTACTACCCCCAGACCGGCGGCTTCTCGGCCGCGGAGCACGCGCTCGAAGAGGCCCAGACCGCGCTCGGCAAGACCCCGAAGGCGTGACCTCCCATGTACCGCTGCGGAAAGTGCAAGCGCTCCGTCGAATTCGACGCGAACAACATCGGCATGCGCTGCCCCTATTGTGGGTCCAAGATCTTCTACAAGGAGCGGCCCACGATTGCAAAGAAGATCCACACGCCGTAGACCGGCGACGAACGGAGCAAGGGGCAAGAAGCAAGGGGCAAGGGGCAAGACGCGAGCGGCCGCGGGCGGCGCCCGCGCCGAGTTCCTCTATCCGTGCGACGACGCCGCGGCGGCGCGCGCCCTCGTCGGGGCCCTGTCCCCGGAGCTCGTCGCGAAGGAGTTCCCGGACTGCCTTGCCCGCGTCCGGACACGCGCGGCCTCGGTCGTGCTTTCGATGACCGCGCGCGACCTCGGGGCGCTCCGGGCCGGCGTGAACTCGTACCTTCGGTGGCTTGCGACCGCGGCCGAGATCCAACGGCTGGCGCGGCGGTAAGTATAAAGTAAGTATAAAGTAAGTATTATTGTTTCCACGGCGTCCCCAGAATCCTTGTTAGGCCGGACGCCGAGCGCGGCCCATGCACCGACCGTCCCGCCAGGCGTTCCTCGCCTTCGCCGCGATCGTCCCGCTCGCGGTCGGACCGGCTGCTGCGCAGGTCGCCGGCTGCGGCGTTCCCGAGATGCAGTGCCAGACGAACCTGCAGATCGCCGTCACGCCGCCTGAGGGACCGCTCGACGGAGCCGCCGAGGTCCCGATCGACATCGTGTACACGACGACGCCCGCGCCGCGGACCCAGCCGGTGCAGATCACGAGCGAGCTCCTCGCGCTCCCGGACTGGTTGACCGGCACGTTCGACCCCGAATCGCTCGAGTTCCCCCCACCTTCGCCGATCGCGGAAAGCTACGAGTGGCACGGCTCGGTCGTGCTTACCCTGTCGCCCACGGGGAATGCGGCGGTCGGCGCCGGCACCGTCACCATCCGGGCGACCGCCGCCGCGACCGAATTCCACGGGGAGAGCGTCGCCGAGCAGGCCTTCGAAGTCGACGCGCCGGCACTCACCGGCCCCGAGATCGGGCTCGCGCCGGCCTCGGGCTCCGACGGCGACGCCGACGACGATTCCGAGGACCGGGACGCGCCGGTTCCCGCCTGGGCGGTGGTCCTTGCCTTTGCGGCGGCGCTCGGTCTCGTGCGGAGCGGGAGAAAGCCCTTATAGCGGCCTTCCGGTACGCACTGGAGACCATGGCCGAGAAGGAGATCCCGCCGCAGATCCAGAACCAGCTCGTGAAGCTTCAGGAGCTGCAGCGGCAGGCGCAGCTCGTGATCGCGCAGCGCCAACAGCTCGAACTTTCCGTCCGCGAGCTCGACCGCACGATCACGGAGCTCGAGAAGGCCGACGAAAAGGCCGTGCTGTACAAGAGTGTCGGGAGCCTCCTTGTGCGTGCAAAAGACAAAGCCGCGGTAGTCTCCGAGACGAAGGAGCAGAAGGAGACCGCCGAGGTCCGCCTCCAATCCGCGAAGCGGCAAGAGGACAAGCTCAAACAGAGCCTCACCTCTCTTCAGAAGGAACTGCAGGCTTCCTTACAAGGACTCCAGTCCTAGAGCCGATATTCGACACGGAATCCAATTTGTTGAAGCCCGTATTCCGCGTCAAAGCGAATGAGATTTATAATGAGAGGCGGTTGGCTCAGCCCGGGTTGCTATAAATACCCCAGGTGGACCACCATGCAGCGTGACCACACCCGCCTAGACCGCCCCCTATCCCTCACCGTGGTCCTACTCCTTACGTTCCTGCTCGCGCAGCCGCTTGCGGCCGCCGCGTTCCCCCGCGCGCTCACGACCGGGTTCCCGGTGACGACGCAAGGCGGGGTCGTCGCGGTCGCGTTGGACGGCGACGGCGATTGGGGCGCGGCGGTCACGGCCGACACGCCGCAGGCCTCCGAATCCGAGGTCTACTCGTTCGTCCTTTCGAGCGGCAAGCTCTGGGAGAGCGACCCGGACGACACGTCGATCTGCACCCCGAACGCGATCGGCGCGCCGACGTGCCAGACGATCCCGAACACGACCGCCGAAGGAAAGACCGCGGTCGCGATCTCGCGGACCTCCGGCACGGGCACGCGCTGGATCGCCGCCGGCGGCCCGTTCGGCGAGGTCGCCTTCTACGCGGCCCCGAACCGGGACCTCGCGGTCGCGAACCGCAAGCAGCTCCCGGACACGGCGAACGAGCAGGCCGTCGTCGTGAATTCCGTCGCGATGTCCGCGGACGGGACGAAGGCGATCGTCGGGACCGGTCTCGTGGGCGGCGCCACCGGGCAGGCCGAAGGGAAGTCCGTCTACTTCTTCACGCAAGGGTCGGGGCAGGTCTTCCAGCTCACGTGGCGCTACAACTTCACGAACGAGGTGAAGGCGGTCGCGCTCACGGATTCCGGCTCGGTCGGCGTCGCGGCCGGCAAGGCGCAGGCGGACGGGTCGTGGGGCCAGGTCATCCTGTTCGGGACCGGCACGAGCCCGCCGCAGATCCTCCTCTCCTACAACGAGACGAACGACCCGTTCACGACCGTCGCCATGACCTCGGACGGAAAGTACGTCGTCGCGGGCACCTCGAAGGGGCAGATCCTGCTCCTTACGAACGACCCGTCGGGCGCGGACGCCTGCGGGATCGGGTTCTCGGCCGCGAAGGCGAACCCCTTCCGCTCGCCGCAACCGACCGGGAGCCCGATCACCAAGGTCGCGATCTCGGGGAACGGCGACCACTTCGCCGCGGGCGACGCCGCCGGCAAGGTCCTCGTCTTCCGGAACCGGCGCGACTTCTGCACGCCGGCCGAGCAGATCGCGACGGTGACTCCCGCGGGCCCGGCCGCGCGGGACCCGGTGACGGGGCTTACGATGTCCGGTGACGGGGCGTACCTCGTCGCGGCCGCGGGCGTCATCGTCACGGGCTACCACCTTCCGTCGATGCCCGGCCGCACGCAGCCGATCTGGGCGAACAACTTCGGCGGCGTGATCACCGACGCGGCGATGTCCGTAAACGGGCGCCGGATCCTCCTCGGCGGCCGCACGGCGACGCCGGACCAGGGCCGCGTCTATGCGTACGAGCAGTTCTACGACTTTACGCTCACGCTCGCGGCGCAGAACGTCTCGGTGAACCCGGACGAGAAGGCCGTCTTCCGCGTGAACATCACGAACACGGGCTCGTTCGCCGACCGGTACGTCTTCGCGCCGCTGCTTCCCGCGGAGGGCAACTGGCTCGTCGAGCCGATCTCCGAGATCACGCTGCTTCCCGGCGAAGGCCGCGACGTCACCGTGACCGTGACGCCGCCCTCGGTCCTGCGGCCCGGCATCTACAACACGACGCTGAACGTCACCGGCGTCGCGAACCCGAACGCGAACACGCGGGTCGCCCGGCACGTGGTGCTTGGCACGCAGATGCTGCAGCGCTCGCTCCTCGAGCTCACGCTGGGCGTCACGAACCCGACCGTCGACCGCGGCGTCGACCGCACCGTGCCGGTCCTCGTGCGGAACATCGGGAACGGGCCGGACACGTTCTTCCTCTCGGTCTCACAAGCCCCCTCCGGCGCGACGTGGGACCTGCAATTGAACGACACGTCGATCACGCTCGAAGGGTCCGTCGGCGGCGTCGTCTCCGAGGCGCGCACGTCGCTCCTTGTGCGCGCGCCCTCGTCCGCGGCGGAAGGCGACTACAACGACGTGACGATCCGCGGCCGTTCGCAGAACGCGCCGAACGTCGAGCGCGACCTCCGGTTCACGATCCGCGTGAACCCGCGGTACGAGGCGAGCCTCACGGCCGATGGCGAGTCCACGACGCTGTCCGTCGAGTCCGGCATCGGCGAGACCCACCGCTTGACACTCGCAAACACCGGGAACACGCGGGACACGTTCGACATGAACGTGAGCGTCCGCGGCGCGACCGGCCGCGGGAAGTGGATCGTCTCCCTCTCGAAGGAAGAGGTCACGCTCGGCCGCGGACAGAGCGAGCCCGTCACGCTCTCGGTCACGGCCCCCGCGGGCGCCGAGCTCTCGGAACAGGTGAGCATCGTCATCACGGTGACGAGCCGGAGCCTCCGGGAAGAGGTCGACACGCTGCGGCTCACCGCGGTCGTCGCCGAGGAAGAGGACAAGTTCCTCGGGATCCCGGGCCTCGACCCGGCGCTCGTCCTTTCGACGCTCGTCGTCTCCGGGCTCCTCGCCCGTCGAAGGAGGACCCCGCCCCGATGAACGTCCGCCTACGGGTCCTCGTCCTCGCCGCCGCGCTGCTCCTTGCGTCGACGGCCGTGGCGCGCCCCCCGCGCGACGTCGTATGGAGCCCGAAGGCGCTCGACCGGCCCGCGCTCGACCTTGCGATGAACGAGACGGGCGGCCGCTTCGTCGTCCTCTCCGCGGTCGGCGCGACGCCGGCCGACCGGACGTTCCTCGGGTACACGCTCGCCTCGGGCGAGGAATGGTCCGACACGACGCCGCTCCTTACGAGCTTCGGCTCCGGCCGCGCGGCCCTCTCGGGGAACGGCCGCCTCGCGGTCTTCGCGCTCGGCACCTCCGGCGTCCCGAACGTCCTCGCGTTCCTTCCCGACGAGGCGCCGCTCTCGCCCGAATGGCAGCGCGCCCTCGAAGGCTCCGCGACCGACGTCGCGGTCTCGCACGACGGGAACGGCGTCTTCGTCGTCGGCGCCGCGACGACGGGCCTCGGCGCCCGCGCGTACCACCTGGACGCGCAGGGCCGCACCGTCCAGAACTTCCAAGGCGCGGGCCGGTTCAACCAGGTCGCGGTCTCGTTCGACGGCCGCTGGGCCGTGATCGGCGGCGCCGAGCCCTCGGGCGCCGACACGGCGGGCGTCGTCCACGTATGGTCCACGACCTGCTGCGGCGCCGCGACCAAGGTCACGGTCCCCCAGTCGCCCTCGGGCGAGATCTTCGCGATCACGGTCGACGACCGCGCCGACATCATCGCGGCCGGCACGCAGGGCGGCCTCGTCGCGGTCTACCGGAACCGGCTCGACGAACCCTCGGCCGACGTGGTCGAGATCGGAAAGTTCTCGGTCCCCGGAGGCCGCGTCACGGCGCTCGCCGTAAACTCGGCCGGCACGCTCGTCGCCGTCGGGTCCGCGAGCGGGACCCTCACGCTCTTCGACCGGGCCGGCGACGGGCTCGTCCAGCGATGGAACCGGACGCTGAACGAGACCGTGCGGCGGATCCAGATGGACGCGGACGGGAGCCTCCTCCTCGTCACGTCCGACCGCGTCTATGCGTTCCACAACTCCTCCTCCGAGCCCCTCTGGGGCTTGAGCGCGGGCGGCGCCTCCGCCGCGATCTCGCGCCGCGGCGACTCCGTCGCGATCGCCGCGGGCACCGAGGTCCGCGCGTTCCGGCTCGACGCGGACCCCCGCATCGTGGTCCCCGGCGCGACCCCGCAGGGCGACGGC
>JBQTJL010000411.1:0-2041 GCA_052387135.1 Methanobacteriota archaeon
CCAGGTATTGGCTGTAGACGACGAGCGAGCGCTCCTCCGAGAGGATCTCCCGGACGCGTTCGAGCACGACCGGGAATCGGAGCCGGGCGACGTGCTGGCGGAGGGCGTGGAGCTCTGCGAAGACCGCGACCTCGGAGTTCGAGGCGGCGATCTTCTGGGCCGCGCGCAGGGCCAGCTCTTTGTGGAGCGCAAGCTCGCGGGGCGGGATCTCGTGCCGGTTCACCTTGAGGGTCCGCGGCGGAAGGTCGGTCAACACCTCGTCCTTCTTGCGACGAAGGAGGACGTCGCGCGTCACCCGGTGCAGCAGTTCGACGGTCCGTCGGCGGACCTCGCGGTGGGCGTCGAACAACGCGCGGTCGCGGACCCAGGTCTCGCGGAACGCCTCGTAGGAGGCCCAGCGTGAGACCCCGACGTGGCGAAGGAGCTCGTAGTAGTCCTCGATCCCGTTCACCATCGGCGTCCCGGTCAAAAGGAGCCGCGTCGCCTGCGGGAGCGCGTGGACCTGTTTTGCGCGCTGCGTCTCCGGGTTCCGGACGTAGTGTGCTTCGTCGAGGATCAAGACCTCCCGGTCGCGGACCCGCGCGTCGTCGTACGGCATCCCGGGAAGGGCGTCGTAGGTCGTCACGAGGAACCGGGCGCCCGCGGGGCCGCCGAACACGCGCTCGTGGTAGATCGCGGCCGATCGGCCGGTGAAACGCTCGACCTCGGCCGCCCAGTTGTAGAGCACGTTCGCGGGGCCGACGACGAGGGCGGACTTTCCGGCGGCGAGCACGGCCGCGATCGCCATCACGGTCTTCCCGAGCCCCATCTCGTCCGCGAGGATCCCGGAAAGGTCGCGCGAGAGAAGGAAGTCGACGCCCTCGCGTTGGTACGGCCGGAGGCTCCCGTGGAAGCCCGGGATGCGTTCGGGCGCGCGGATGCGCTTGCCCGCCGGAATCTCGCGGATGAGCCCCTCGACGGTCTTTGCAAGATCGAGGAGGAGCCCGTGCGCGCGGAACGCGTCGTCGCCGGGGACGCCGCGGATGGCGAGGCTCGTCTCGACCGCGAGGGAGTCGCCCTCCGGCTTCGGCGTCGATTTCCCGGCCTGTCGACGCTGGAGCACGAAAAATTCGAGGCTTGCCACGTCGCCGGTTGCGTCCTTCCGATACTCGGGATGCGCCTCGAGGAACGCGGTCATGTCCCAGAGGTGCCGGCGGACGAAGAAGATCGGGTCGTCGACGTCCGATGCATGGGCCAACACGTCGGCGACGTCGAAGGGCCGGACGTCCACGTACGGCTTCCTCGGCGCTTCGGACGAGAGCGGGGCCTCTCCCGCCGCCGGCACGATCTCGATCCCCAGCATCCGGCAGCCCTTTTCGAGGAGGGGGATCTCGTTCCGCATCACGTAGCGGACGGTCCCGAGGCCACGCTCGCCGCGCTCTTCCCGCACCGGGACGCCCGCCTGCCGGAGCATCCGCCATACCTTCGACTCGGAGAGCGTGTATCCCGGGTTCCAGAGGAGGACGCGTTCCCCGTCGCGCGCAAATTCGAGAGGCAACGCGGGGCCGAGCCCGTCCGGTCCCTTAACGGTTCCGTGACCGCTAGTTCGAATAGTTGCACTGGAACCGGCCGATCTGGTTCACATAGCCGTGCTGGAGGTTCAGCGGGTCCTGCAGCCACTCCTCGGGCCAGAGCGAAACGTCCTGCGTACCGCCGTCGCCGGGGCGGCAGAAGGAGGAGGGCCCGAACGGATGCGCCGACGCCCCCGGCGCGAAAGCGACGATCGACAGCCCGACCAAGAGAAGGAACATTGCCAGTCTCAGACCCATGCCAGCACCACACTCCGTTTTCGCTCGCGGGGCCATAAACCTTGTGACACGCCCGATTGCCGCTCAGAGGAGCAGGATCTGCCGGATGGCGACCGCGTCGAGGACCCCGCCGACCCCGCAAGCGACCGCAAGGAGCGACAGGCCTACGGTCCGGAGACGTCGTTCGGACACGGGGTCCGGTCCAACGAGGCGGCGTCCGACGCCGACGACGATCCCGTATGCGACGACGACGG
>JBQTJL010000412.1:0-1605 GCA_052387135.1 Methanobacteriota archaeon
GCCCCCTAAAGGCCCGCCCCTCCCCCTTCGTCCCGCCAAGCACATCGCGCTACATGGAGATTGGCAACCTTTCGCTAGCCAAGAAAGCCGGCGTGTCGCCGCGCACGAGGAAAAATTTCCTCACGAGCAATCGCCTTCGGATGACGAGCGGCGCGCCGAAGCGGCAGCCGCGACACGCCGAACAGGAGTCCGAGGGCGCGGCGGGCCGCAGCGAGCGACATCGAGCGGAGGCAGCGAGGCGCGCGGACGGTCTGGGCGCCGGCTCTCTGAGCACCGCTGCCTGCCCGGGACTGAAACGATGCCAGCCCAAGCCAGACTTCCACGAGACGCCCCTGCCGCCGTCAACTCGGCCGCCGCTCGATCGGAAGCGCTGGGTATTAGGGCGGCCGGCCCCGTTGGCCCCTTGTGCGTGTCGCGGCCGTAGCGGTCATCCTCTTCCTCGCCGCAGCCGTACCCGTCAACCTTCTACCTTCCACCTTCTACACCGACGCGGCGTGGTGGCATGCCCTCGACCTCGACGGCGACCGCTGGGACGATGGCCTGCAAGTGTCCGGACTCCGGCAAAGCGTCCTCGTGGAGTTCCCCCGGATCCCGACCGCGCGGGACGTGTCCGACCTTGAGGCGGCCGGCTTCGACGTCGCCCTCGCCTTCCATCGCTTCCCCCGCGTCCATGCGTCGATCGACCGGCCCCCGGCCTCGTACGAGCTGCCCGCCGACGTTCTCTTCGTCGAGCGGGACCGTCCCGTGTTCCCCGCGCTCGACGTCGCTGCGGTCGCGATCCGTGCCCGCGGCGCGGCGTCCGCGGGCGGGGGCGCGCCCGCTCCGCAATCCGTCTGGGAGGGTCTCGGCGTCACGGGTGCGGGCGTCATCGTCGCGGTCCTCGACACCGGGGTCCACGACCGGCACTCGGCGTTCGGGGACGCGTTGGTCGCCGAGTTCGACTGCAGCAAGGCCTGTGCCGCCGACATCGCGCTCGACCTCGACCCGAACGGCCATGGCACCCACGTCGCGGGGACGCTCCTTTCGCGCGACGCCGTGTTCCGGGGGATCGCGCCGGCGGCACGGCTCGTCGACGTGAAGGTCGCATCCGAGGTCGGCGTCGCGGTCGAACTCGCCTTCCTCTCGGGGATCCAGCGAGGGCTCCAGCAGGTCCTCGATTACAACGAGGGAAAGGCCCCCGAGGAACAGATCCGGGTCGTGAACGTGAGCTTCGGGAGCCAGCCCGGCGGGTCCGGAGACGACAGCACGACGGAGGCGGTGGACGCCGTCGTCGCGACCGGCGTCGTCGTCGTTGTCGCCGCGGGCAATTGCGGGCCGGCCGGGAACCCGGCCGAATGCGCCGGCCGGCAGGGCGACCGCGACACGATCACCTCGCCCGGGACCGCGGCGGACGCGATCACGGTCGCGGCGCTCGACGACCGCAACACGCCGGCGCGCTCGGACGACACCGTCGCCGACTATTCGAGCCGCGGGACGAACGGCGGCGCGCCGAAACCGGACGTCGCGGCGCCCGGAACGAACATCCGGAGCCCCACGAACATCCCGGCGGGCGACGGCTTCGGCGACATCTCGGGGACGAGCTTTTCGGCCCCCGCGGTCGCCGGG
>JBQTJL010000413.1:0-5613 GCA_052387135.1 Methanobacteriota archaeon
GGATTCAGGATAAACGCGACCCTTCGGGAACCGTCGGTCTCGCCCATCGTCGATTTCTACCTGGTAGTGCGGGTCGGTAGCAACCTCCCCCCGGGCACCCTTTTCTCGGTTTGGACCGCCGAACTCAGCGGCCCCGTCGCGTCTCGGGGCGAACTCCTCGTCTGGCACCAAGCCGACGCCTCCGCCAAGGACTACCGCCGCGCCCTTTGGACGTCCGTCCCGTTCACGTCATCGTCGCAGAACTCCAGCACGTGGTACCTCGCGTTCACGAACACGGGCACGACGCCGATCACGATCACGGAACTGGAGCTCGAACTCTACGGCGCGGGCGCCCTCGATCCGCCTCCTCGCTTCTTCAAGTCCATCAAATCCGAGACGCCCGGCCATCATTACGAGAACCGCGCCACGCTCCCGGTCGCCGTCCGCGGCCCGGTCGCCCTCTACGACCCCGAGTCGAACGTCGGGTACCTCGTCGGCGGAGCGGGCCCCACCGGCTCGGCGACCGGTGCCGTCTGGAAGGTCGACTTCTCGCAAGGGCGGAGCCCGGTCGTGACCGAGGTCGGCGGGACCGGGGCCGCGCTGCTCCGGCGCGCCCTCGGCGTCGACGTCACGAACATGTCCGGCGTCTGGGACGGCGCCGCCGGCGCGTCCCGCGGCGAAGGCGGCCGGGCCTTCCTCTTCTTCGGGAAGAAGAGCGATGGTTCGCTCTACGAGAACATCACGATGCTCGAGCCCTCGACCGGCCGCGTCGAGACGCTCGCCGCGGGCTCGGTGGAGCATCTGAACCACACGTTCGAGTCGCCCACCTCGCCGGACGGCCGCACCGGCGGGTCCTACCGGACCGTGCTTACGGTCCCGGCGGACGCCGTCTCGCGCGCGTCCTGGAACGTGAGCGGGTTCGTCGAAGACGTGAGCGACGCGGGCAAGGGCCGCGACGCGCCGACGCAGGCCCAGACCGACGGCTTCTCCATCGTCGCAGGATCGCACCGCGCCTACCTCGGCCCCGGCGACGTGTCCGACAACTTCACCTTCCGCGCGACCGCGGGCGAATGGATCGCGGTCGGCGTCACGGGCGACCCCGGTTTCCTTGCCCGCGCCACGATCTGGGGCCGCGACTCGACGGGCCAACCGTTCGCGCTCCAGTCTTCGCCGTTCCTCGATGGGAACACATACTGGACCGGCGCCATCGCGCCCGTCACGGGCACGTACCAGATCGACGTGCGACGCGCGCCGGACCAGACGAAGCTCTTCCCGACCGGCCGCGACGCGACCGCCGCGGTCTGGACCGGCCGCCACGCGTACGTGTTCGGCGGGTACACCGGCTCGGCGAAGAACGAGATCTTCCGGCACGACCTCGCCGCGGACGCGTTCACGAAGATGGGCGCGACGCTGCCCACGGCCGCGTACGGCATGAGCGCCGTCTGGACGGGCCAATACGTGTACCTCTTCGGCGGATGCGCGACGCCCTGCCCGTCGGCCCAGATCCTGCGGTACGATCCAGCGACCGACACGATCGCGACCATGACCGCGACGCTGCCCGCCGCGTCGAGCTTCACGAGCGCCGTCTGGACCGGCACGCACGCGTACGTGTTCGGGACCGGCGCCGCATCGACCGGCATCTTCCGCTACGACCCCGCGACGGACACCGTCGTCGCTCGCTCCGCGGTGCTCCCGTCATCGCGGTCCGCCTCGAGCGCGGTCTGGAGCGGCACGTTCGCGTACGTCTTCGGCGGCGGGCCGTCCGCCCAGATCCTGCGGTACGACTCCTCGACCGACACGCTGATCGTGCTTCCCCAGACGCTGCCCGAACCCCTCACGGGGACGAGCGCCGCCTGGAACGGGACCGCCGCGTTCATCCTCGGGGGCTACACGGGAAGCCTCTGGCGCGCGTCGATCATCACGTTCACGCCGTCGACCGGTGAGGTCGCGACCTCGACCGTGCCGCTCCCTGGGCACCGGACCCGCACGAGCGCCGTCTGGGACGGCACCGGCGTCATTGTGTTCGGGGGCTACAGCGGCACGAGCTACGTGAACGAGGTCGTGCGCTACGAACCGGGACTAGATCCGCCGCTTGCGTCGACGATGGTGCGTCTCCCGTCGGGGCTTACCGGCGGCGCCGCGGTCGGTGGCGGATCGGAAGGCTACGTGTTCGGCGCCGGACCCGACCCGCTGCGATTCAACGTAACGACGAACGCGGTCTCCGTGGCGACGACGGCAGACGCGGCGCCCTACCACGCAAGCGGCGTCTGGACCGGCTCTGCCGCGTACCTTTTCGGGGGCGAGACCACGGTCTGGGTCAAGTGTGGACAGGGCGCCGGGTACAACGCCTGGCGCTCCTACGCCGTCTCCTCGGACGCCGTTACCCGTTTCGTCCCCGCGACAGGCGCCGTGACGGCGTCCGCTCCTCTTCCGGAGACGCGCCTCGGGACGAGCGCGGTCTGGGTGGACGGCGTCGCCTACCTGTTCGGCGGGCGCAAGCAGCAGAGCGGCGGATGCGTCATCACGCGGCACACGGACCCGCCGCCGCCAATGAATTCGAACGAGATTCTGCGGTTCGATCCCGTCACCAACTCCTTCACGACGGTCCTCGGGCGCCTGCCCACCGCGACGTATCATACGAGCGCTGTGTGGGACCCGGTGAACCGCGTTGCGTACGTGTTCGGAGGGTGCACGGACGCGCTTTGCCCCATGAGAGACATCGTCCGGTTCGACCCGGTCACCCAGACCGCCACCCTCCTTCCGACCCAATTGCCGTTCGGGCGACAAGAGACCGCGGCCGTCTGGGACCCGGTCCGGAACGTCGCCTACGTCATTGGGGGCGCGAATTTCGCGAGCAGCGGCGTCCTTACGCCGACCGACGAGGTTGTGGAATTCAATCCCGCTACGGGCAACGTCCAGATTCTCCGGCAACGCCTGCCCGGGCCGCGCCAAGCGCCCTCGGCCCTCTGGCTCGGCGACGCCGTCCGCGTCTTCGGCGGCTCCGGTTCGACCGACATTGTGACCTGGGACCCCGCCGCGAGCAACCGGACCATCGCGATGCGCGGCGCCGGCACCGGCCACTACCGGCTCGACCTCTCGGTCGGGCAGGCCCCGGCCGGAATCGACCTCGACGGCGGCCTCCCCGACGCCGAGAACCAGTTCCCTCCGCGGGTCTACGACTGGATCCCGTTGAATCGTTGGGTCACCGGGCACGTAAGCCAGAGCGACTGGCGCGACGAGTATTACATCGGCCCCCTCCCGAACGTGCCTCCGGACAACCAGACCGTGATCACCGTGATTGCCGTCGCCGACCACGGGAGTCAGCTGAACCTCGGGCTGGCGCTCCTCCGGTACGACCTCCCCATCGGCGCGTCCGTCGTCGCGAACACCGCGACCCAGCAGTCGGAGACCGGCTTTGGCATGGGGTCGGTGGCGACGCTCACCTACGTCGTCCAGCCGGGGCCGCTCGGGTTGAAGCCCTACTACATCGAGGTGAGCAATCTTAACGCGACGGCCCCGCCGCCCGGCGCCTCGACCGGGTACAACCAAGGCCCGTACCACGTCATGGTGATGCTGTCGAACCAGTCCGACCTTGCCGATTACCAAGACGGGAGCCTCGCGCTCCAGGCCCCCTCCGTCGGCCACACCGCGGTCGGGCTCCCGCCGGGCCTCCACCGCGGCTTCTTCCGGGACACGGGATCCGGGGCCCGGCCGGACCACTACGCGATCAACCTCACGGACGGCCAAAGCCTCCGGGTGCGCGCGGTCTTCCCCAAGGCCGCCGCCTTCAAGGAACCGCTGATCCTGTATCGCCTCGACGGCACCACGCTCACCGAACTCTCGAAGTCCGTCTGCGGTGCGAACGGCTGCACGGACGCCGTCGTCGGCGCCGACGGCCTTCGGGCCGGCACGTACGTCGTGCGCGCGCTCGTCGAGCGCGCCCTCCCATACTACATCTACGCGACCGTCGGGGACGGGCACGCGCCGCTTGCCTCCGCGACGCTTGCCTCGGACGCCGCCATGGCGGCCGTCGCTCCGGATTCACTGAAGTTCGTCGGGGCGAGCCGGCACGCGGCGAGCGCCGTCGCGGAGCGCACGTTCGGGGCGTCCGCGCTCCAGCCGCTCCTTCCCACCCGCGTGGTCGGCGCCGTCCGCGGCACGGAATACGGCCGCTGGACCCTGACGCCGATCCTGGCGCCCGGCGGGTTCCAGGCGCCCCGCGGCGTGATCCACGAGCCGTCCCGGGGCCGCCTCGAGGTCCGCGTCACGGGTTCCGATCGCGCGGTCGCGGGCGTGGCGCTTCCGGCGACGCTCTCCGGCGACTTCGACGCGTCGTTCCGCGTGCGCCTCGAAGGCTTCGGCAACCACTCCTTCGGCGGCGAGGGCCAAGGCCCGGACGTCGCGATCGGTCTCTGGGGCGCCCCGCCCGCGACGACGACGGTGGAGCCGAAGGTCGCGGCGATGTTCCGGAATTTCGGGCCGGACGGACGGCCCTGGTTCGACCTCCAGTTCACGGGCACGAGCACCCGCCGCGACCAGTCCTGGACCGGCGGCTCCGCCTCGTTTGCTTCGCCGGGCGACGTGACCCTTTCGACGGGCGCCCCGCGCCTCATGCCCGCGACGGACTACTGGGTCCGCATCGCGCGGTCCGGCTCGACACTCACGGTGAAGGCGTGGAACGCCTCCAGCACCGAGGCCGGCCCGACCACCACGTGGACCGTCGTCGGCGCGTCCGCCCAGAACTTCACGCACTTTGGTGTCGAGACCGGCGAGCGGTACGCGGGCCAGAACACGGACATCGACGAGAACGTGACACTCGCGATCGACGACCTCGAGGTCCGCGACGGGTCCGGCACGCCGATCTTTGCCGACGGGTTCGGGCCGCGCCCCTCGACCGAGCTTGCGGTCGGGATCGAGCCGGGCTTCCGCGCGGCGACCCCGGTGTACGGCTCCTCGGCGTGGACGTACCCGTCCGTCGCCGGCATGAACGGCGGCTCGATCGTGTGCGAGCGGGGATCCTGCGACATGGCGCTGCCTCGCGCCTCGTCCGCGCGGGTCGCGGTCTCGCTCGACGGGCTCGCCGAGCGCGGGATCGCCGAGAACGGCTCGCAGGCCTGGTTCGACGACCTCGTCGTCGAGCAGGCGCCGTGGGCCCTCGCCGCGGCGAGCCGCGGACACGTGTCGGCGGTCGCCATTCCGGCCGCAAGCTCGACGGGGGCGTGCGCCGACGCCGCCGCCTGCTTCGGCCCCGTCGACACGGCCCTTCCCGGAACGAACGCGACGGCCGCGCTCACGCTCGCCGAGGCGCGCTCTCGGCCCGGCGGGGCCCGTTCCCTCTCGCTGAACCTCGCTACGGGGCTTTCCGAGGCGCAGCGCACCGCGACCTGCCGCGGGACGGACTGCGGATGGGCCCGCGCCGCCGCCGTCCTCCCGGTGAACGTGACGCCCGGCCTCAACACGACGGTCTCCGCGTGGTTCGAGGACCGCGTGGCCTTCGCGAGCGGCACGTCGCCCGTCTCGTACTCGATCTGGGTCGACGACGCCGCGACGCTCTCTGCGGGAGAGGCGAAGACGCGCGCGACGTACGTCCCCACCGGCGCCGCGCCGGGCTGGGTCCAACTCACGCACCGCATC
>JBQTJL010000414.1:0-1653 GCA_052387135.1 Methanobacteriota archaeon
GAATGCCTGCGTCATCGAGGCCTCGACGTGCCGCTTTGGGCACGCCTTCGGCCTCGCTTCCTTGACCTCGACCGGCGGAGGGCCGGCGCGAGGGCGCTTAAACGCGGAAGTAGTGCTAAGCCACCGAAGTCGATGCGCTGCGGCACCCGACGAAGCTGCTCAGCGGATCGCTGAGGTCGATGGTGCATCCTCCGGCGGCGCTCGCGGACGAGTCCGCGACCTCCAAGGCGGTCGCGGTCGGGGCGACGGAGCCCACGCCGATCAGGGCGAGGGCGAGAAGCACAGTGAATCCGACCGTCCGCATCCGCACGGTACCCGCATGGGCGCCTCGTGTCAAGAATTTTTCCCAAAGCCATGAAACAAATCCGTGCATTTATACGGAAATCATCTTAGGAACCGTTCACCCCAATCAGGGAAGTGTTTTTATTGAGGAAAGACGCTTGACACGCTGGGTCGGTGCGGCTTGCCGCAGGTGGGAAGGACATTCGTGGTGGCAGCGGCCATCCTCTCGGTGGTCGCGGTTGCTCCAGCAGCGTCCGCCGTTCCGGTGGGGGCTGACTTCGCGTTCTCGCCGCCTCTGATGGCGGCCACGGTCCCCGAAGCCGAGTTCACGGAAGGCGCCCTCCTCATCTCGGCCCCGTCGGTCGAGGAAGCCGAAAACGGTCTCGGACGGCCCGTCCCGACGTCGGACGCGATCCTTTCCTTCCGTGCGGATGCCCTCTTCGTCGAGCGGGTCACTTACGACGTGAAGGCGATCGAGGGCCCCGGCGGGTATACCGTCATCCTGCCGTCCGAGCCGGCAAAGCGCATCGCATCGACGCATTCGGGCGTTTCGGTCGAAGCGCGGGGGTTGTCCCCGGGTGGGCGCCTTCTCGTCCGCGCGGACCCCGACGCATCCACCCGGATCTCGTATTCCCCGTTGGGGTTCGGGCTCGCGTTCGACGTGGCGCACGATGTCGTCGTCGTGATGGACCCGATCCGCGACGGCCACAAGACGCGCCAGGACGTAGGCACCGTGGGAGTATTCGACTACGCCTACGAGCTCGACGCGGCGATCGTCGGGCTCGAAGCCGAAGGGACCGCGCGGATCTTTGGCGCGCCGGCGTTCTACGTTTATGGCACGACGTTCGTCGTTACGACGGCCCAAGGGTCGACGACGTACGAGACGGGCCGCTTCGACGTCCGGCCGGCCCCCGGCGTGGTCGAGACCCACTACGAATACCTGATCGTCCGCGCGGCCGGGTTCGACGGCGAAGCGCATACGCGGGGCGGCATCGCGTCGATGTTCGCGCCTGCGGTGTCTGCGAGGACGGATGGCGAGATCCAGTTCCGGGACGCGGAAGGCTCCCTCGTCGTCGACGACGAACGCCTGGCCGTGGCCGACGAGACGCTGCGGATCGACGGACGGTTCGACCTAGCCCTCGCCCTCCGGGGGCCCGACCGCCTCGCCGCGAAGGTCGCGGGCGACGGCGTCGTCTCGGGCGCCGACGGCCTCTCGCCGCTCGCGGCGACGCCGGGCGCGGCGACGAGGAGCCGCGCGCCGGGGTTCGCCGGCCTCCTCGGGACCTTCGCACTCGTCGGAGTCCTCGCGGCGGTCGTCGCGGGCCCGGCCGTCAAGGCCCGGCGCGCGGGAAGCCCTGTGCAGGGACCGGC
>JBQTJL010000415.1:0-14732 GCA_052387135.1 Methanobacteriota archaeon
CCCCGCGCAGGGCGACGACGACGAGGACGGCGTGGGCGACGCCTGCGACGACACGGACGGCTCGTTCCCGACGCCGGACGGCGACATCCGGGGCGGCATCACGATCTTCAGCGACCTCGACCCGGCCTTGGCGCACAACGAGGCGGCCGCGATCGGGACCGGCCTTGCGGGCGACCCGAAGCCGAAGTTCGTGGGCCGCGAGCCTGTGACGTTCCGCTCCCGGTTCTCGACGGCGCCCACGGGCGTCGTGACCCCCGGCACGACCGGGTTCACGTGGTACCTGTGGAACGCGGACGGAGACATCGTGCGGACCTTCGGCTGTCGCGCGCGAAACGACAGTTCCGGCTTCGACTGCCCCGGGAAGACCACGCTCCCGTCCGAGCCCGGCATCTACTACGCGAGCGCGCGCTTGAACACCAGCGAAGAGTGGATCACGGACACGCCCTCCAAGTCTCCGGAGCACGTGGGGCTGAAGGGCCTGGAGATCCTGCCCGCAGCGCTCCCGCCGCCGCTCCTGCAGACCGTCACGTTCGAGGACGACGGCGAGCCCGCGAACACGTTCTTCACGCAGGACTCGACCTTCGGCCAGCGGACCGACACGAACGAGATCTTCACGCTCGCCGTCACGCAAGGGAGCGACGTCACGATCCGGCTCGAATGGTCGAGCACGGTCGGCTTCGACGACCTCGACCTCTACGTGACCGGCGCAGCGACGGACAAGTCGACGCAAGGGTTCACCGACTTCGAGGAGGTCTCGTTCGAGAACGTGTCGGCCGGGAACCTCACGATCCGCGTGGACCCGTACCAGATCAACGACGCGGTCTTCGGGACGCACTACACGCTCGTCGCCGTGATCACGAACGACGCGGACGACGACGGAGTACCGGACGGGAGCGACGACTGCCCGGGCACGCCGGCCGGCACGCCGGTCGACGACGATGGCTGCCCGACCGGTAGCGGCGAGCGCGTCGTGATCCGCGTCGACGGAGTCGCGGTCGCGAACGAGACCGTGGACGGAAACGGCGGCGACACGTTCGACCAGTTGGTCGACCTCACCGGGAAGGCCGGAGCGGTCGAGGTGGAAGTGTCCTGGTACGACGAGGAATGGCTCGTCGCGACGGAGACGATCACGCTGAACGCGACGTAAGCGCGTCTACGTGAGCCACTGGAGCTTCAGCTCGCGGCCCGAGCAGAGCCTCTCCTGGATCTCGACCATCGCGGAGTATTCGTGGATCTGGGCGAGGAGCTTTCCCGTAAGCTCCGTCGGGACCTTGAGAGTGACCTCTACCGAGGTTCTGGCGACCACTGGCATCCCATCCTGCGCTAGGCGCGTTCCCGAAATTGGAGAAGTCGCTACTTATCGATTTCGATTTGGGATTCCGAGAGCTGGTCGAGGAGTCCCGAAAGTCGCCGCGTTACGGGGCCCGGCGCGCCGGCACCGACGGCGCGGCCGTCGATCTCGACGACCGGGACGATCCCGGCGACGCTCGATGTGAGGAACGCCTCGTTCGCGGCGCGTAGGTCGGAAAGGCCGACATCCGCTTCGCGGGTCGGCATGCCGCCAAGGCGGGCGAGGTCGAGGACGGTGGACCGCGTGATCCCGGCAAGCCGGCACGCCCCGGCGGGCGGGGTGGCGAGCGCGCCGTCCCGCACCAGGAAGAGGTTCGCGGCGGTCGCCTCGACGGGGCCGCCGTCGGGGGCGCAGAGGATCGCGTCGTCGGCTCCGGCGGCCGCGGCCTCGCGACGGGCGAGGATGCTCCCGAGGTAGTCGAGCGTCTTTACGCCGGGGACCGGCCCGGGGAGGAGGGGGCGAGACGCCAAGATCGCCCGGATCCCTCGTTCATACGCCCCGGCCGGGTACGGGAGCGGCGTCGGCAGGATGAACAGGGTCGGGCGCGGCAGGCCCGGCGGGCGGATGCCGTGGCCGGGGCCGCGGGTGAGCGTCACCCGGAGCCCGGCCTCCTCGAGGCGGTTCTCGACGATCACGGCGTCGATCGCCGTTCCGAGCCCCGCGCGGGACAAGGGGTTCGGGATGCCGAGCTCGGAGGCCCCGTGCTCGAGGCGGCGAAGGTGCGCGTCCGCAAGGACGGGCCGCCCCCGGCGGACCCGGAGCGTCTCGAAGAGCCCGTCCCCGTATAGGAGTCCGCGGTCGAGGACCGACGCGGTCGCCTCGCGCTCGTCGACCAGGGCCCCGTCGAGGTAGATCTTCACGGCCGGACCTCGACGGTGCGGCGGCCTTCGAGGGCAAGCAGCATCGCCTGCGCCTTCGCCAGCGTCTCCTCGTACTCTCGCTCCGGGACCGAGTCCGCGACGATGCCGGCTCCGGCGTAGGCGTGGTACCGGCCCCGGGCGAGGATCGCGGTGCGGATCACGATGTTCCAGTCGGCGTCCCCGGTGAACGAGACGTATCCCATCGAGCCCGTGTAGGGCCCGCGCGCGACGGGCTCCAGCGCGTTCACGACCTCGACCGCCCGGATCTTGGGGCACCCGGTGATCGTGCCGCCCGGAAACAGCGCGGCCAAGAGCTCGGGCGCGCCCAGGCCGTCCCGGAGGCGTCCCTCGACGTTGCTCACAAGGTGCATCACGTGCGAGTAGCGCTCGACCGTCTCCCGTTCCGGGACCCGGACCGTGCCATACCGCGAGACGCGTCCCAAGTCGTTCCGGGCAAGGTCGACGAGCATCACGTGCTCGGCGCGTTCCTTCTCGTTTGCGCGAAGCTCGGCCTCGAGGGCGGCGTCCTCGGCCTCGGTGCGCCCGCGGGGCCGCGTGCCGGCGATCGGGCGCGTCTCCGCGAGGTCGCCGCGGAGCGACACGAGACGTTCGGGGGAGCTGGAGACCAAGGCGCCCTCCCGCGTCGAAAGGAGGCCGGCAAACGGCGACGGGTTCACGGCCCGGAGGCGCCGGTAGACCGCGAGGGGATCGTCGCGGGCCGGGACCGAGAGCCGCTGGGCGAGGTTCGCCTGATAGATGTCGCCTTCCCGGATCCACGCCTTCGCGCGGCGCACCATTTCGACGAACCGCGCCCGCGACATCTGGGGGACGACGTCGGTCGGCCGCGCGGGACCCGTCGCGTCCGTCCGCGGCGGGGCCCGGGCGAGTGCCGCGCGAAGCGACGCGAGCTTCGCCGCGACGTCGTCGTCCTCGGGCGTCGGGACCGCGAGAAGGTGAAGGACGTCCCGCTCGTGGTCGATCGCGACGACCCGGTCGTAGAACGCGAACCGGGCCGCGGGGAACCCGAGGTCGTCGGCGGGACGCGCGTCGATCGATTCGAACAGGTGTAGCGCGTGGTAGGAAAGGAACCCCACCGCCCCGCACGCAAGCGGCGGAAGGTCCG
This sequence comes from Methanobacteriota archaeon, assembly GCA_052387135.1. Classification (GTDB taxonomy): domain Archaea; phylum Thermoplasmatota; class SW-10-69-26; order JACQPN01; family JBQTJL01; genus JBQTJL01. Next base: position 3,335 of record JBQTJL010000415.1, read on the forward strand.
CGGCGGGCGCCGCGCGGTACTTTGCAAGGAGAGACCGGAGTGCGGCGAAGCCGCCGGGCGCCCGCTCGGGTCCGCCGTCGCGCCGCGCGATTTCGGCGCCCTCGTCGCGGATCGTGAGGACGAGGAACGGGTCCGCGCCGAGGAACGAGTAGCGCCCGAGCCGCCCGCGCTGGCAGGATTCTAGGAGGAACGGATCGGCACCGCTCGACGCCCGCGCGTAGAGGTCGACGGCGGAGGCCCCGCGGAGCGCGCGGGTCTCGACGGCGACGGGGACGAGGTCCGGCACGTCGCGGGGAGCGGACGTCCTTCCGATAAGGGTTCCGACGGGGTTATTCCCGCCATGCATCCACGCCGGTCGACTCGAAGGTCTTGCCCCGCTTCTTCAGCGAATCGGAAAGGTCGGCGAGGCGGGCCGAGAGATCCCAGAGCGCCGGGTCGTGGAGGGCGATGCCCTCGTCGCGGGCCTCGGCCGCCTCCTTGCGGCTCCGCTCGACCGGTGGCTCTTCGGGCATCCCGCGCGAACTAGCGTGTCCGCAGGGATGAACCTGCCGGAATCGTGCGAGCGCCTGCGCTTGCGCCTCGCGCTCGTCACCGCGGCCGCGCGTATCGCCGCCGGTCGCGCCACCGCTGCCATGCGAGCGCGGCAAGGTAGCTTGCGACGACGAGCGCCAGCATCACCAGGAAGGAAAGGTAGAGCTCCTGCTCGATCTCGAACTCGGAGACGTCGATTGCGTCGCGAAGCGACGCCATCTACATCGCCTCGAAGAAGTTGCGCACCTTGATGAAGTCCTCGCCGTCGAGGGTCGCATGGAGGATCGAGAGGACGACCACGACGACGCCGAGGAAGAGGTGCGTGAAGCGCCACGTCTTGTAGCCCCAGCGTTTCACCATCCAGTTCTGGAACGTGCCCGTGAGCCCAAGCCCCAGCATCGCGGCGAGCGCGAGGCCGCCCCAGAAGAACCCGAAGGTCCACTTGTAGAAGTTCTCGACGAGATACAGGACCATGTGGAGGCCGGTCGCGCCGAGGAGGAAGAACGAGAGCGAGTTGTGCCAGAGGACGCGGCGGCGGGCCGAGCCGATGAGCCGGTTCTGCGCGCGGACCGTCGCAAGGCCGAACGTGCCGCCGAGGACGAGGGAGGGGATCAGCATGAAGAACGCTACGAAGCCGGTGACCTGCGCCCAGACCCGGTAGATCCGGTCGTTCAGGTCGATCACCTGGACGGCGACGGGCGGGCCCACGCGGAGTACCGAGCCGATGGTGAACTGCATCGTGTTCCATTTGGTGAAGTTCCCGAAGTTCGGCGTCGTGGGGTCCGCGTGGTTGTAGTAGGCGTTCCCCTTCACCTTGTAGAGGACGGCCGCGGAGCCCGTGCCGTTCGAGACGTCCATCGGAAGCTCGAACGTGAAGGACTCGCCGGGTTTCAGCGAGTCGGGACCGCGGAAGAGCCGTTCCTTGATGAGGCTCGCGTTGTAGTAGACGTCGATCGCGACGGCGTACGCTGCGGACGGCGGCGAGCCGCCGGGGAACTCGACCGTGGCCTCCCAGGCGCCTTCGCCTTCCGTGACGAGCGGTTCGCCGGATACCACGACGAGCTCGTCCACGGCCGGGCCGGTGCCGTTCAGGCGGTCGGATGGCGCGTCGGGCGTCCCGTTGAACCGGGTGCCCTTCGGTCCCCTCACGATGAGATCCAAGTCGTTCACGCCCGCGGGCCCCGTGTCCCCGTCGAGGAAGACCACGAGCTCGGTCGCGTTCGGGTCGACCCGGAACGGGAGGCGCACCGGGGCCGCGCCGGGAAGCCCCGCGGGGACGATCGTGCCTTGCTTCTCCTCGTGGAACGGCTTCTGGGCGCCGGGGAACGTGATCGCGTCGGTCCGGGAGAGGTTGATCGACGCGACGACGTCGAGGAGCTCGTGCTTCCACGGGTTCACGACCGTGAGGTTGAACGTCGAGGTCGCCGCCGCCGGGACCTCTTGGAACACCTCGGGCGCCATGTCGAACGGGCGGAACCCCTCCGCGAGGTGGTGTCCGTAGCAGAGCGCGGTCGCGTCGTAGACCTCGCCCACGTCCGACGCTTGTCCGAGGCCGCCCGGAAGGACGAGGACCGCGAGCGCAGCCGCTGCCGCAAGGAGGCCGAATGCGACAGAAGCGAGGCGGGGCGGGAGACGGATCCGGGTCCCTCCGAGGCGGGGATGGAGAGGGCTCCTTTTAAGGTTGCCTGCGATGACTTAGAAATACGAATCCTTCGCGGACGCGACGAGCCGCGTGACGGGACAGCCGGGACATCCGGGCCGGTTCCCGAAGTCGCAATCGACGAAGCCGATCTCGAGCCTCTTCCCGTCTTTTCCCCGCACGAGTGAAAGCGCCGCTTCGCGGCATCCGAGCCCCCGCTCGAAGACGGAGGCGAGGTCGGCGGGCGCGGTCACCGTGACCCGCTCGGGTCGGGCTTCGACCGGCCGGGGCGCGCTCTCGGCGGCCGCAGATTTCCGCCGGGGCAGCGCCTCCGGAAGCGGCTCGCCCCAGAAATCGAGGACTTTTTCGCGGAACGCGCCCGGAAGCACCTTGTAGTCTCGAAGCCGCGCGAGCCCCTTCCCGGAGAGGACAAAGGTGGTGCGGTCCCGGGTGCCCCCTTCGGCCTCGCTTGCGACGATGAAGCCACCGCTTTCGAGGCGCGCCAGCATCGGGTACAGGCGGTTCCGGGCGGGGGCCGCCCCGAAGACCGCCTCCATCTCCTTGAGGAGCGCGTACCCGTGCTTCGCTTCGCGGGCGAGACTGTCGAGGACGAACGCCTCGAGGAGTCCGGCTTGCAGCCGTTGGATCGCGTCGCTCATTTCGATAGTCTGAAACCGGGAATATTAGCTTTAAATACTTTGTTCCAGGAGACTATTCCAGATTTGCTCATTGTTCCAGTTATTGTTCCAGGTGCTTTAAATACTGGCGGCGGAATAGTCCCCGTTTTGTACTAAAGGTTTATTTTAGAAAGCATTATGGGAACTGGAATATTCTAGTCTTAGTGCCAAAACGGGGAATATCCGCGGGGCCCGGTTCGGGACCCGGGGCCCCGCTTGGGGGAAGCGAGAGGGAAACAGGACCATGGAAGCGGCCCAAACCATTGCGACCCGCGTGCGGGACGAGAAGGAGATCAAGGTGAAGATCCCGGTGGACTACCACATCAAGCTCCACACGCTGAAGGTTCTGCGCGGCCAGAACATCAGCGAGACGGTCGAGATCGCCCTTGGAAAGTACTTCTCCGCCCTGAACCAGGACTTCGGCGAGAAAGGCTACGAGGGCCTACTCCAGGACCGTATGAGCTTCTTCTGACGGAAAACGCATCGGCACGTAACCACCAGCAGCAACCAGCAACACCAACCCGGGGGCCCCCGGGCACGTTTAAGACCGGGGGCCTCCTACCCTTCCTCGTGCCACGCGCCCGCGCCATCGTCGCGCCTTCGATCTTGAGCGCGGACTTTTCGCGGCTCGGCGACGAGGTCCGCCGCGCCGAGTCCGGAGGCGCCGACTGGATCCACATCGACGTGATGGACGGCCGGTTCGTCCCGAACATCACCATGGGTCCGCTCGTCGTGAAGGCGGTGCGGTCCGTGACGCGCCTTCCGCTCGACGTCCACCTCATGATCGCCGAGCCGGAGCGCTACGTGAAGGACTTTGTCGCGGCCGGCGCGGACCGGGTGACCGTGCATGTCGAGGCGACGACGCACCTCCAACGGACGCTCGCCGCGATCCGCGAGTCGGGCGCCGCGCCCGGAGCCGCGGTGAACCCCGCGACGCCGCTTTCGACCGTGGAGCACGTGCTCCCCGACCTTTCGACGCTGCTCGTGATGACCGTGAACCCCGGGGTCGGCGGCCAATCGTTCCTTACGGGGATGCTCCCGAAGGTCGAGCGCGCGCGGAGGATGGTCGACGAGGCCGGGCTCCCGACGCTCGTCGCGATCGACGGCGGCGCGACCCCCGAGACCGCGGCGGCCTCGCGAAAATCCGGGGCGGACGTCGTCGTCGCCGGGTCGTCCGTGTTCTCCGCAAAAGGCGACCTGAAGGCCGCGATCGAGGCCCTACGCGCCTAAGGGACCCGTTCGAGCTCGGATTCCTGGAACGCGCGGCGGATCCCGTTCGGGAACTCGACGACGACGCCGCCGTCGGGCCGCATGCCCCGCACCTCGACCTCGATCCCCCGATAGTGCGCGGGGAGCGAGGGATCCTGCTTCACGCGCACCTTCTCGCCCTTCTTGAAGCGTTCCATCGGGGGGGCCCGCGCGGCGCATGAGCCGCCGCCGCAATCAACGTTTCTCTTGCGCCTCGAGCCGCTCGCCGCGGGAGAGGATCTCCTCGACGCGGTGGAGCGCCTTTCCTTCCGGGCGCTCCGGCGCCTCTTCGGCGAGCGCCTTCACGACGCGCTGGACGCGCTCGAGCGGCCGGACGCCCGGGATCCGTACGGGCTCGTCGCGGCCCCGAAGCTCCAGGACGAGCGCGCCCCAGTCGAGCACCTTGCCCCCGAGACCGGGATCGGCCTTCTCGGCGCGAACGTCGGCGAGGCGATGCGCCTCTTCGACCGCCGAGATCATCCCGCGGCGGCGCACGACCCGCACGGTCGTCACGAACGTCGCCCGCGAGCGCCGCGTCGTCTCGGAGAGCACGAGGCCGGCGACGCCGGACGCAAGGAGCACGAGCGGCGCGGCGCGGGCGATCTCCGAGGCCGCGGCCGCGACGGCGAGTCCGGCGGCGACGCCGAGGACCGGGAGCGCGAGCCAACCGGGGCGGCGCGTGAACCGGAAGAAGAGCGCGCCGACGAGCAGCGGGACCGCGGCGACGACGAGTCCCGAGAAGACCGGCGCGCCGGGCCCGAGCGTTTCGGCGAGGGCATCGTACCGGTCGAGCAAGAAGAGCCCGCGCGTCGCGAGTCCCCACGCGGCCGTAAGGAGCGACCAAAGGTAGAGCGGGACGAACGCGAGCGGCGTCGGGTGGAACGCGAGGCGGACCTCCTCGCCGGAAAGGAGGAGCGGCGTCTTCACGCGACCACCTCGAGCCGGATCTCGCGGCCGTTCATGTCGAAGGCGCGCCACGTACTCCTCGTGTACGGCTCCGCGACGATAAGGTGCGTGTGCCCGAAATGGCGGAAGAGCTGGAGGTCGGCGTCGGAAGGGTACGGGACGCCGCCCGGGTGCCCGTGCACGGTCCCGATGAGGCTCGAGTCGATCGGCAGGTTGTAGAGCATCATGAACGCGTGGGCCTCGCCGGAGATCGAGCCGGGGACGAGGAGGAGCTCGGTCACCGTGTCGCCCTCCGCCCGAAGGACCGCGTTGAACTCCATGGGGTGCACGTCGCGGCAGCCCGCGAGGATCATCTCCAGGGCGCCCTTCCGGATCCGGTGGACGTGCTGCATCAGAGGAGCCGTTCCTTCGCGCGCGCAAGGTAGGCGTCCGAGAGCCGAACGAAGCGACCGCGCTCTTTTGCGGCCCGGAACTCGATCCGGTCGCCGGGAGCGACCGCGGACTCGTGCTGGCCGTCGAGGACAAGGACCGCGTCCTTCGTGTCCGGCGCAAGCTCGACCACGAGCGGGCGCTCGCGGGGGAACACCATCGGTCGCGCGGAGAGCTTGAACGCGGCCAAGGGCACGACGAGCATCGCCTCCATGTGGGGGTCGAGGATGGGGCCGCCCGCGCTCATCGCGTACGAGGTCGAGCCGGTCGGTGTCGCGACGATGACGCCGTCCGCCCGTAGGCGGTCGACCGGGTGGCCACCGACCTCGATCGTGAACCGGATCATCTTCGCGGTCCGCGAGGATTTCACGACCGCCTCGTTCAACGCAAACGGGAACGTACGGTCCCGGAGGCGCACTTCGAGCTTCATGCGTTCATCGAGCGCGAAGCGGCCGAGAAGGAGGCGATCCAGCGCTTCGGGAAGGAGCGGCGGCTCGACCTCGGTGAGGAAGCCCAGCGTACCCATCTTCACGCCGAGGACCGGGGCCGGGTTCTGCTGCATCGTGATGAGGATCGTCCCGTCGCCACCCACCGCGACGATCGCGTCGACCCGCATCGCGGAAAGCACCTCGCCCTTCTTTCCGAGGGTCGACGCGAGCACGTCCTCGAGCACGACCTCGGCACGGCCCGAAAGATGCGCGAGGACCTTCCGGACGACCGCGATGCGGGCCTCGTCGTCGGGCCGCGCGACGACGCCGATCCTCACGGGACCACTCCGAGGAAACGCTTTGCGGCGGGGTCGCCGACCGCGAGGAGCCCGCGGCGGGTCGTAACGTCGAACGGCATCTCGAAGCGGGCGCCGCGGAGGTCGTACGCCTCGCCTCCGGCCTCGCGGAGGATGAGGAGCGAGGCCGCGATGTCGACGATGCGGAGCGCCTCGCGGCCGTGGAAGTAGGCGTCCGAGGCGCCGTCCGCGACGAGGCAGAGCTCGAGGGCCGCGGCGCCCATCGACCGGATGTTGATGCGTTTCTTTGCGACCTCGAGGGCTGCGGGCGAGGCTTGGTTCCCGAACGCGGTCGAGACGAGCGCGTCGTGCGGGTCGAAGCTCCGGACCTGGATCCGTTCGCCGTTCCGGGTCGCTCCCGCGCCTCGCGCCGCCTCGTAGATGTCGCCCGTGGGGAGGTTCTTCACGAGCCCGTACTCGACCTCGTTCGTGTTCTTCGTGCCCACGGCGAGTGCCACGCAATGGAACGGGATCCCCTTGTATGCGTTCGTCGTGCCGTCGATCGGGTCGACGACGAGCGTGCGGTCGGCGCCCCGGTCGACGAACCCGATCTCTTCCGAGAGCACGTTCACGGGCGCCTTCGTTTCCTCGACGACGCGAAGGACGGCCCGCTCGGCCATGATGTCGATCTGTTTTGACGGGACCCCCCACGCGCCGGTGCCGGCGTGCGCGCCGAAGTCCTTGCGGTCGCCCTCGCGGAACACGGTGGTGACCGCGTCGGCGATGCGGCGGCAGAGCGGGGACCAGTCCGAGGTCATCGGGAGCGGGACACGTCCGGCGGCTATTTAGGTTTGCCCAAAGCCTTGCCACGCAAGGTAGGCGCCGACCACGAACAAGAACACCGCGAACACCCGCCGCAGCCGCTCCGCGGGAAGCCGATGCGCGAGGACCGCGCCGAGCCGGACGCCGGGGATTTGTCCCACTGCGAGGGCGAGCCCAAGGCCGACGATCGCGTCGAAGTAGCCGAGCCGGAGGTGCTCGAACGTCGCGGCGAGCCCGTTCACGGTGACGGCGACAAGGCTCGTCCCGACCGCGGTGTGCATCGGGATCCCGGAGACGGCCATCGCGGGGACCATGAGGATGCCGCCGCCCACCCCGAACAGGCCGGCGACGAAGCCTGCGGCAAGGCCGACCGGGACCGCCAGCAAGAACCGGAGCCCGCGGTGGTGGCCGTCCTCGGCACGGGCGGGTTCGCCCCGCATCATCTGGAGCGAGACCAGGATCAAGAACAGGCCAAAGAGAAGGCGAAGCGAAGCGTCCGCCAGGCGCTCGGCCGCGTGCACGGCCGCGATCGAGCCCACGATCCCGGTCGCGCCGAGGACGAGCCCGAGCCGCGGCGCGACGGCGCCCCGTCCGTGGTGCGTCGCGACGCCGACGCCGGCGGCAACCGCGATCACGAGGAGCGAGGCGGCCTTCGCGACATGGAACGGCGTGTCGAGGACGAGGAGGAGCGCCGGCACCATGACGATGCCGCCGCCGACGCCGAGAAGACCCGAGACGACGCCCGCGGCAAGGCCGAGCGCCACGAGGAACGTCGTCTCGAGGACCGGCACGTGGGACAAATTGTCCCCGGTTTGATAAATGAGGCGGGTACGAGGTACGAGGCACGAGGTACGAGGCACGGGGCATGAGGGAGGAGGAAAAGATGTCGGTCGGGTCCCTCGTTCCCCGTTCCTCGTCACGCGTTCCCCGTGCAGTGTAACGCAGTCATTATCTAGGAGCCGCCGGATTTGGCATCGTATGCATAAGCCGGTCGACATCACGGACGGCGAGTTCGAGGCGTTCGTGAAGAAGCACCCCGTGGTCCTCGTGGACTTTTGGGCGCCGTGGTGCGGCCCGTGCAAGCGGGTCGCCCCGGTCCTCGACGAGCTCGCCAGTGAGCTCGAAGGCAAGGTCACGTTCGCGAAGGTGAACACGGACGAGAACCCGAAGACCGCGATGAAGTTCGGCGTGATGTCGATCCCGACGCTGCTCGTCTTCAAGAACGGGGCGCTCGCGGACACGATCGTCGGCGCGTGGCCGAAGCCGAAGATCGCCGAGCACTTGGCCCGCGTCGCGTGAGTACGTATTTTGTACTTATAAAATAAGTATTAGCGGACGCCGTGGAGCCCGTGGTCGAGGTGGCGCTCGCAGACCAAGCAGCCGCAGAGCGCGCAGGTCCGCGTGGCGCCGGGCCGGTCGCAGATCGCGCAGAGCCCGGCGAGCGCCATCAGCGGGCCACCGCCCGGAGGACGAGCTTCCTGTACTTCGGCGAGATCGAGAGGCGCTTCCCTCGCCGCCCGGGCCGGATCCGGGCCTTCACGACGCCCCACCGGATCAGCCGTTCCACGTGGAAGTGCGTCGTCGAGACCGTGCTTTTGGTGCGGCGCGCGACGGTCGCCTGGAAGAGCCCGGGCTCGGCGAGGAGCAAGGACAGGATCTTCTTCACGCGGGGGCCGGCGCGCTCGACCAGGATCTCGACGCGTTCGCGCCGCTCGCCGGGGCTGCCGCGGGCGATGAGCAACGTCCGGTTCCCGGACCGGATCGTGCGAAGGAGGCCCGCGCGCGCGAGCACGCGCACGTGGTATTGGACCGTCTTGTAGTCCCATCCAAGGCGCGTCGAGAGCGCGCCCACGGTGAGGCCGGGAGACGTTCGGAGCGCATCGAGGACGCGCGTCCGGGACGCGCTCTTCAACACCATCTTTCGCATGGTGTTCCTCCCGTAATCCTCTAACTATCATCAAACCTTCGAAGCCGCGAGTTTCCTCCGGGTAAGGGCGACCAAACCGCCGGCTTCGAGGATTTCCAGCGCTTTCTTGCTGAGCGGCGTGGCCTGGAGAGACTCACCATTCGTCGTGTCGCGGACGGTCCCGGCGGCGAGATCGACCTGGAGCACGTCGCCCCCCCGCACGACCCGCGCGACGCCGGAGGCCTCGAGCACAGGGAGGCCGATGTTGATCGCGTTCCGGTAGAAGATCCGGGCAAAACTCTGCGCGACGACGACCGCGACGCCGGCGCCTTTGAGGCCGACGGGGGCGTGCTCGCGGCTCGAGCCGCAGCCGAAGTTCTCGCCGGCGACGACGATGTCGCCCGGCTTCACGCGCTTCGCGAACGTCGGGTCGGCCCCTTCGAGCACGTACTTTGCGAGCTCCTTCGCCTCGATGAACTGGAGGTACTTCCCGGGCATGATCATGTCCGTGTCGATCGAGTCGCCGAACACATGTGCGGTGCCGGTGAACCTTGTCTGCACGAGGCCCGAAGCCCGGTGGCGCCTTTTAAAGGGTTCGCCGGGGAAGCATCGCGACACGGTCTCACGAAATTCTATAAATACTCTGTAGCGAGCGCTATCCGCATGAGCGCGGGGTCGGACCGGGAGGCGCCGCACGAGAGCGCGCCGCACGCGAACGGGAACGGGAACGGCACCGCGACGCGGGCCCTGCAGAGCGCGGTGCGCCAGCAGATCCTCGTGCTCATCGAGGGCCACCCCGGGATCATCATCTCGGACCTTGCCCGCCGGCTGGACCTTTCCCACTCGACGACGTCCTACCACGTCGTGATCCTCCGCGACCGCGACCTCGTGCGGGTGAAGCGCGACGGCCGGATCGTGCGCTGCTACAGCCACAAGGACTACATGGTGCTCGCGACGCGCCTTGTGCCGCTCCTCGAAAAACCCCGGGTGCGGCAGATCCTCGCCGTGATCCAGGCCGAGCCGGGCGTCCGTCCGTTCCGCATCGCAAAGCAGCTTTCGGTCTCGTTCCCGACCGTGATGTGGCACCTCCGCAAGCTCCAAGAATACGGCGCGATCCGCATCCAGAAGGAGAACGGCCACTACGACGTGTCGCTATCACCGGAAACCCGGGAGGCGCTAGAGTCCCCGACCCCAGGTCCCCCCCTTCCTTGAGGTCAGGGAGTCCTCCCTGTTTTTTGGGGAGGGTCGCGACGTCGCGGCCCTCCCGCACCTTTATCACGGATGACCGTCTAGGCGACATCATGGCCTGGACCGGCCCCTTGGAACGCCTCGATGCGCACCGCTTCGAGATCCCGCGCTCCTACAAGCCGGGGATGCGCGTGCCCGGGGTCCTCTTCGCCGACGACGCGATGATCCCGCAGATCCTGTCGGACAACGCGCCGGAACAGGTCGCAAACGTCGCCTGCATGCCGGGGATCGTGGGCCGCTCCTACGCGATGCCGGACATCCATTGGGGCTACGGCTTCCCGATCGGCGGCGTCGCCGCGTTCGACCTCGAAGCGGGCGTCGTGTCGCCGGGCGGCGTGGGCTTCGACATCAACTGCGGCGTCCGCCTCGTCCGGACCGATCTCTCCGAGGAGGACGTCCGACCGCGCCTCCGCGAACTCGTGGACGTCCTCTTCGACGCGGTCCCATCCGGCGTCGGCGAGAAAGCGACGGTCCGGCTCTCCTCTTCGGAGCTCTCCGACGTGCTCGCGCGCGGGCCCCGATGGGCCGTCGACGCCGGGTACGGTTGGGAGCGCGATCTTGCGGCGATCGAGCACGGCGGCCGCCGCGACGACGCGGACGCGGGCAAGGTCTCGGCCCGGGCACGGCAGCGGGGCGCGCTGCAGGTGGGCTCGCTCGGGGGCGGCAACCATTTCCTCGAGGTCCAGGTCGTGGACGAGGTCTTCGCGCCGGAAGCGGCCGCGACGATGGGCCTATCCGAAGGCTCGGTCGCGGTGATGGTGCACACCGGATCCCGGGGCTGCGGCCACCAGATCTGCACAGACTACTTGAAGGAATTCGAGTCTCGGCTCTCCACGAACAAGATCGACCTTCCGGACCGCCAGCTCGCGTGCGCGCCGGTCCACACGAAGGAGGCCGAGGACTACCGGAAGGCGATGTCCGCCGCGATGCACTTCGCCTGGACGAACCGCCAGATGATCACGCATCATATCCGCGTCTCGTTTGCCAAGGTCTTCGGACAAGATGCCGAAGACCTGGGGATGGAACTCGTCTACGACGTCGCGCACAACATCGCGAAGATCGAGGAGCACGAGGTCGAGGGCCGGCGCCGGAAGGTCTACGTGCATCGGAAGGGCGCGACGCGCGCGTTCGGCCCGCGCCACCCCGAGGTCCCCGCAAAGTACCGGAAGATCGGGCAGCCCGTCCTCATCCCGGGCGACATGGGGCGCCAGTCCTTCGTGCTCGTCGGCACCCAACAGGCGATGAAGGAAACCTTCGGCTCGACGTGC
>JBQTJL010000416.1:0-3616 GCA_052387135.1 Methanobacteriota archaeon
TCGGCGACCCGCGCGGCGACGGGGCGAAAGCCGCCTCCGTGGAGCGCCTCGACGAGCGTCGCGACGGCCTCGGGGGACTCGTCCGCAAAAAGCACGCGAAGGGGATGACCGGGAGGGCCGGCCACGGGAGGCAAAGGCGTGGCCGGGTCCCGAGAGGCTCCCCTTGTGTTGATCGTCATTCCCGCCGACCCCACGAAACGGGGCGACGTCCCCCCTTAAGGGGTGACACGAACCTAAGGGGGGACCGCCGCACGAGGACTCCTTTTCCCTGGGCTTAAGACCCTGTACGCTCATCTGGACGGACAGGGAACGTGAAGGTCCGCGACGTCGTCCAACGCCTCGTCGACGTGGGGCTCGAGGAGACCGAGGCCGCCGCGTACGTCGAGCTCTATCGGTCGGGGCCGGTCGGCGCCTCCGAGCTCGCGCGCGCGATCGGAGCAAAGCGCGCGGAAGGCTACCGCGTCCTCGAGCGGCTCGTGAAGCGGGGGCTCGTGACGCAACGCCTCGGCCGCCCGATGCTTTTCGAGGCGGTTCCCGCGCCTCGCGCGTTCGAACGCCTCCGGGCCGCCGCGGACGAACGCCAGCGCGCGATCGAGCGGGCCGCCGAGGACCTGGCACCGGTCCTTGCGACGCTGTCCCAGGGCGCGCGCCCCGGCCCCGCGCGGAACACGTTCCGGATCCTCCAGGGCCGACGCGAGATCTACCGCACGGTCCTACGGATGTTCGAGGAGGCGCGCTGGGAAGTGAAGGAACTGAACGTCCACCCCGCAGGTCTTGCGCTCGACGCGTCCGCCGGCGCATGGGACGCGCTGATCTCCCGCGCCAAGGCCGGCGTCGCGGTCCGGACGCTCCTTCACGCGGACCCGCAGGACGCGGAGCGCGCCCGCGAGGCCCGGAACGTGCCTACGATGAAGATCCGGCACTTGCCCTCGGGACAGGCGATGCGGTTCGTCGTCGTCGACGGGAAGGAGCTCGTGATCTGGGTCGTGTCGGACCCTTCGCCGCGCCTTTCCGCCGAAGGGGACGTCGCGATCTGGAGCGACGCGCCGGGCTTCGTATCGACCCAGAGCACGCTCTTTGAATCGCTGTGGGCCGACGGAAAAGAGATGCAGCCCTGACGTTCAACGGGGAAGGAGCCGGTCGACCGCCGCGACGAGCCGGCCGAGGTCCCGCTTCTCCACGAACTCGGAGGCGCCCGCCTTCATCACCTGCCGCCCCACGTCCTCGCCGACGTTCCCCGAGATGAGGATGATCGGCATCCGGGGGAGACCCTCGCGGACGATCCGCACGACATCCGCACCGGTGAGCCACGGAAGGTTGAAGTCGGAGATCACGAGCTCCCAACCGCCCTTTGCAAGCTCCGCGCGGAGCGCGGCCTCGGTCTCGACCCGTTCGTAGGACGGCTCGAAGCCCCCTTGCTTCAGGACGCGGACGAGGAGCAACGCGTCGTCCTCGGAGTCCTCGACCAAGAGGAGCCGCATCGCGCGTTTCAGCCGATCACCTCGCGGCGCGAACCGATCGTGAAGAAGAACGTGGCGCCCTTCCCGGGCTCGGACTCGGCCCAGACGCGGCCCCCGTGCCGCCGGACGATCTGCCGCACCGTCGCAAGGCCCACGCCGGTGCCCGGATACTCCTTCTCGCTGTGGAACCGGCGGAAGGGCTCGAACAGCCGTTCCGCGCGGGCCGCGTCGAACCCCGCGCCCGTGTCCCGCACGTGGAACACCGTCGTCCCCCGCCGCTCGGACTTCCCCACCTCGATCGTGGCCCCCGGATGCCTCGATGTGAATTTCCACGCGTTCCCCATGAGGTTTTCGAGAAGCGACCGCAGGAGCACCGGGTCCCCCTCGACGAAAAGCCCCGGCTCGACCGTCACCTTCACGTCCCGCGCGGGGTCGCGCTTCTGGAGTTCGTCCGCGAGGGTGGTCGCCATCGCGGAAAGGTCGACCCGACCCGTCTTCATCTCGGCGCGGGTCGCGCGGGCGAGTGCCAGAAGTCCGTCGATGAGCTCCTCCATCCGGAGCGAGGCCGCGTGGGCGCGCCGCAGGAAGTCGCGCGACTCCGCGGTGAGGGATTCGCCCTGGTCCTCGAGGACCGCCTTCGTGAACCCCTCGATCGTGCGCACGGGGGCGCGGAGGTCGTGCGAGACCGAGGCCGTGAACGCTTGGAGCTCCTGGAACAGCACGGCCATCTCGCGGTAGGACTCCTCGAGCGCGACCGCGTATCGCTCGAGCTCCGCCTTCGCGCGGCGGAACGCCGTCACGTCGCGGGCGATCGCGGCGGACCCGATGACGCGTCCGTCCGGGTCGCGGAGCGGCGCCTGGCTGATCGACACGTGGACGCGGTGGCCGTCCTTCCTCACCCGGACCGTTTCGAAATCCCGGATCGCCTCGCCGCCGCGGATCGCGGCGAGGATCCGTTCGACCTCGCCCTCGGCCTCGGGGGGGACGAGGAACGAGAAGTGGCGGCCGACCGCTTCCTCCGCGCTGTAGCCGTACATCGCCTCCGCGCCGCGGTTCCACGAGAGGAGCACGCCGTCGGCGCGCTCGGCCACGATCGCGTCGTTCGAGGACTCGACGATCCCCGCGAGCATCGCGCGGGCCTCCTCGGCGCGCTTGCGTTCGGTGATGTCCCGGAGGATCGCGAGGATGCGGCGCGAGCCCCCGAAGTCGATTCCCTTCGCGGACACCTCGACCCGGATCTCGCGGCCGTCCCGCGCCCGGAGCGTGCTCTCGTAATGCTCCTCGACGTCGTACCCGGCGAGCCTGCGTTCGGTGCGCAAAAGGACGGCGGCGCGGTCCGATTCCGGAACGAGGACCAAGAACGAGGGAAGGTCGAGGAGCTCGCGCCGGGCGTACCCGAGGAGGTGGGTCGCGGCCTCGTTTGCGTGGAGGATCCGCGTCCCGTCCGTCACGAGGACCGCCTCGCCGAGGTCGCTCTGGGCCTCGAGGAATCGCTCGTGGAGCTCGGTCTGGCGCCGAAGGCCGTCGACCAAGCGCGCGTGCTCGATCACGGCCGCGGTGCGGCTCGCAAAGAGCCGGCCCACGTCCTCGTCGTCCTCGTCCGGCGTCCGCTCGGGGCCGTGATGGACGAGGAGAGCCCCCCGCACGTGCCCGTGGAACACGAGGGCGTGGGCGCGCTCGTGGCGAAGCCGGGGGGCCGCCGCGTTCGGGACGAGCCGGGGCGGGAGCGGGGCCCGGTCGGGCCAGCCCGCCTCGACCGCTAGGCGGAACGCCTCGTCGGCCGCCGCGACCGCGTCCTCGGAGAGCCCGGACGAATCCGCGATGCCGGCGGTCCCGTCCGCGCGCTCGAGGAGAAGTACCGCCGCCGCGTCCGCGCCGAGGAGGCGCCGCGCGGACGCGACCGCGCGGTCCAAGGCCGGCCCCAGCGCGAGGTCGGGGGAGACGGTCTTCGACTCGTCGGCATGCTCCCGCATCCGGAGCCGGCCCGCAAGTTGCACGTAGGACTCGCTCGAAAGGAGCGACGCAAGCGCCCCGATCACGAACAGAAACGCGATCCGCATCGCGACCTCGGCCGGGTCCGCCGTAAGGGTCCCTTCCGCGGCGAGCACGGCGGCGTAGGCGACGGCCGAGAGCGCCGCCGCGGCAAGGGATTCGCG
>JBQTJL010000417.1:0-10485 GCA_052387135.1 Methanobacteriota archaeon
ACCCGCCTTCATCGACCACGTCCGCGCGACGCCCTCGTGCGCGGTCGCGTACGAGGCGTGGCTCGAGCACCTCGACGAGGACCGCCCGGGGGGCTAGGCGCGTGTTCGTCACCGATCGGAACGGCGGATGGAGCGTCATCGAGACCGAGGAGCCGGCGGACCTCGGCACCTCCCTCCTCGTCGTCGGGATGCCGTCCGTCGGCATGGTGGGGCCGATCGCGGGCTCCTTCGTCGCAAAACACCTCGGGATGCGCGTCGTCGGCACCGTGATGAGCGACGCGCTGCAGCCGGTCGGCGTGGTCCGGCAGGGCCTCGTCGGAAGCCCGGTGCAGATCTGGGCCGCGAACGGCCGCTGCGGGCCCGATCGCGCGTGGGACCGCACCCTGCTCCTTCTCTGCGACATCCCGCTCCCCCCGGAGACGCTGGTGCCGCTCGCCGACGTCGTCGCCGCATGGGCGGCCGAGCGCGGCGTGGGGCTCATCGTAGGGCTCGAGGGCTACGCGCCGGAGGCCCCGAAGCCGGCCGCGGCCGGAGCCCGGGCGATCCTCCACCTGGTGCTCGGCGCCGCGGGGGCCCACGGCGTCGCCATCCTTTCCCAGTTCCTCGCGCGCCCGATGGAAGAAGCCGCGTTCGCGGGCTTCCACGCGGCGCTGCTCCTGCGGGCCGACCAGCGCCGCATCCCCGCCGTGTGCCTCTTTGCGCCGGTCCTTGAGCCGAGCGACGAACCGGTCGCGGCCGTGACGCTCCTCAAAGTGATCGACGGCATCATCCCGACCCTTCGCATCGCCCCCGAGGACCTGACGCAGCGCGCCGAGTTCATGAGCCTTGCCTTGTCGACCGAACGGCGTCGCCGCGGGCTCTCGACGCAGCGCATGCACGAGCAGGCCGAGGTCCGGTACTCGTGAGCGCGGCGACCCCTGCGAGCGTCCGGGGCGCCGTGCCGAAGCTCGACGCGGCGGGCTGGCAGGACGCGGTTTCGGCGCAGATCCCCGCGGTCATCTTGTTCGAGGCGCCGTGGTGCGTCTGGTGCGGCCGCCTCGGCCCCGACTTCGAGGCGCTCTCCTCCGAGTTCGAAGGGCTCGCCCGGTTCTTCCGCGTCGACGTCGACGAGGAGGCCGAGCTTGCCGTCCGCCACGGGGTCCAAGGGCTTCCCACGATCAAGTTCTTCTGCCAAGCCCGCGAGGTGGGGAGCCTCACCGGGTTCCGCAGCCTCGACGCGCTCCGCCACGAGGTGGCCCACGCGCTCGACACGCATTCCGTGTGCGTGGCGGGGCAGTCGCCGATCCGGACGTGACGACCGGACGCGGTGCGCCGTGCGCAGTACGCCGTGGGCGGTGGATCGTGCGCCGTAGGCCGTGGGCCGACGCGACCGAAGGGAGCAAGGCGCAGGGCGGAGCAGTGCGACGCCCTAGCGCCGCCGCCGATCGTCTGCGTAGCGGCGCATGCGAGAGTTCGACGCGATCGCGATCGGGTCCGGCTCCGCGATGAACATCGTGCAGGGCCTCCTCGAACGCGACCCGAAGGCCCGCGTCGCGGTGATCGACAAGGACGAGCCGGGCGGGATCTGCCTTACGCGCGGCTGCATCCCTTCGAAGCTCCTCCTCTATCCTGCGGAGCTCGTCCGCACGATCGAGAAGGCGCGCGCGTTCGGGATCGACGTCGAGGTGAAGAGGATCGATTTCGCCCGCGTCATGGGCCGCATGCGGCAGGTGATCGGGGAGGACATCGAAGCGATCCGCGAGGGGCTCTCCTCGTCGCCGAACATCGCGTACTACCACGCGCCCGCCGAGTTCGTCGCGCCGCACACGATCTCGGTCGCCGGCGACACGATCCGGGCGCCGCTCATCCTCCTTTGCACGGGCTCCCGGGTCACGGTGCCGCCGATCGAGGGGCTCCGCGAAGCGGGCTTCCACACGAGCGACACGATCCTTTCGATCGACGACCTTCCGCCGACGCTCGCGGTCATCGGCGGCGGCTACATCGCGGCCGAATACGGACATTTCTTTTCGGCGATGGGCTCGAGGGTCACCGTGGTCGGACGGAATCCGCGCTTCCTCCCGGACGAGGAGCCGGAAGTCTCCGAGGTCGTCGCTGCCTCGTTCCGCGACCGCATGACGCTCCTTACGGGCCACGAGGTCCGTCGCGTCGAGCGGCTTCCGGACGATCGGCGACGGATCCTCGCGGTCGACCCCCAGAGCGGCCGTGAGACCTCGGTCGACGCGCACGAGATCCTCGTCGCCGTGGGCCGCGAGCCCGTCACCGACGTCCTTCGGCCCGAGAAGGGCGGGATCAAGGTCTCCGAACGCGGTTGGATCCTCGTCGACGACCGTCTCGAAACCTCCCAGAAGGGCGTCTGGGCGATGGGCGACGCCCTCGGCCGCCATCTCTTCAAGCACGTCGCGAACTACGAGTCGCTCGTCGTCTACGAGAACGCCATCCTCGGCGGGGACCGCCGGCCCGACTACCATGCGGTCCCGCACGCGGTGTTCACCGAGCCCGAGGTGGGCGCGGTCGGCATGACCCAAGCCGAGGCGGTCCGGACGATCGGCGAGGACCGCGTCCTTGTAGGCTTCTACCGGTACGCCGACACGGCGAAGGGCACGGCGATCATGGAGAAGCAGGGCTTCGCCAAGGTCCTCGTCGAGAAAGGGACCGGCCGGATCCTCGGCGCGCACATCGTCGGGCCGCAGGCGTCCGTGCTCGTCCAAGAGGTCGTGAATCTCATGTACACGAAGGAGCAGACGCCGGACGCGATCTACCAGGGGATGCACATCCATCCCGCGTTGTCCGAGGTCGTGCAGCGGGCGTTCGGCGACCTTGCGCGTCTCCGCGAGTACCGGACCCGCCATCGAGCCTAGACCGTACGACCTTCATTGTGCCTCTTCTCGGAGCGCCTCCACATCAAGCGGCGCCGTGACCATCGCGAGCGATCCATCGGGGTTCCTCGGCCAATCCTCCCGCGGACGGTCGCGGTAGATCTCGATGCCGTTCCCGTCCGGGTCCCGGAGGTAGATCGCCTCCGAAACGCCGTGGTCCGCGGCGCCGTCGATGGGCCAGCTCGCCGAGACGAGCCTTGCGAGCGCCTGTGCCAACGATCTTCGGTCCGGCACGAGGATGGCGAAGTGGTAGAGGCCCGTCGTCCCGGACGGGGGCGGCGGTCCGCCCGCGCTCTCCCAGACGTTCAGCCCGATGTGATGGTGGTAGCCGCCCGCGCCGAGGAACGCGGCCCCGCGCCAGGTCGCCTGTACCTCGAACCCGAGGACGTCTCGGTAGAACCGGACCGCGCGTTCGAGGTCGGACACCTTGAGGTGGACGTGGCCGATCTTCGTCTCGGGATGCATCGAGAATCGAACGGTTCTTACCACGGAAGACCGTTTCGGGTGACCATGGTCGAACTCGTCGAGACCGTCGTGAGGACGCTGCACGTCCTCTTTGGCGTCGCCTGGGCCGGCGGGCTCCTCCTCTTCTCCTTCGGCGTGATGGCCCCGCTTCAGAAGGCACCGCCCCCCGTGCGGGGCGGAGCGATGTCCGCCCTCATGCCGCGTCTCATCGTCTTCTTCGGCGTGACCGGATTCCTCGCGGTGGTCTTCGGCGTCTGGAACCAGTATCTCATCGCGGGCGAGATCGACTTTCGGGCTTCGCGGTGGAACACGACGCTCGGCCTCGCCCTCGTGCTGGCGCTCGTCACGCTTCTTACGGGCCCGCTCATCGGCCGACCCGCCGCCATGCGGCTTGCGAAGATCGGGTCGCCGCCTCCCGGAGCGCCGCCGGGACCCCCGCCGCCGGAGGTCGTACGCCTCACGCGGCGTCTCCGGACGATCGCCGCGTTGAACACGCTGCTCGCCCTCACGATCGTGGTCCTCATGGCGTACGCGACCCAGGTCCGTCTCGGCTGATCAGTCGTCGACACCGTACCCGCCCGCTTCGAGGATCGATCGCACG
The DNA here is from genome assembly GCA_052387135.1 of Methanobacteriota archaeon. Classification (GTDB taxonomy): domain Archaea; phylum Thermoplasmatota; class SW-10-69-26; order JACQPN01; family JBQTJL01; genus JBQTJL01. The sequence continues at coordinate 3,943 of JBQTJL010000417.1, forward strand.
CGCTTCCGATGGTCGCCTTGCAACTCGACGTGCCCGTCCTTCGCGGTGCCGCCGGTGGCGAGGGCCGACTTCAGGCGTTTCGCGAGCACCGAGAGATCGTCTTCCTTCCCGAAGCCTTCGACGAGCGTGACGGCCTTTCCGTACCGGCGCGCGTCGACCCGGACCCGGAGGCGCGGTTTTTCGGCAAGCTCGGCGCAGACGCAGAGTTCCTTCGGAAGCCCGCAGCGGGCGCAGACGTGGTCCGCTATTCTCCGGTCGCCTCCGCGAGGCGGACCTTCGTTCGCCGGCGCTCCCGTTCTCGAAGGAGCGTCACGGAGACGGTCTTCCCGATCGCGTCCCGGGTGAGGTGCTTCTGTAGGTCGTCCATTCCGGAAAGGGGCGCGCCGTCGATCGAGAGGAGCGCGTAGCGCGCGGTCGCGGACGGGACCGCAAGGGCGATCCCCTGCGACGGGAAGAGGAGGACCGTGTTGATCCCGACGATCTCGCCCCGCATGTTCACGAGCGGGCCCCCGGAGTTCCCGGGGTTTATGGGGGCGTCGGTCTGGATCACGTTCTCGATGAGGTGGCCCGAGCCGGACCGCATCGTGCGCCCGAGCCCCGAGACGATCCCCATCGAGACGGAACCGGCGAGGCCGAACGGGGACCCCACGGCGAGCACGAGCTCGCCCACGGAGAGGTCCCGGCCGTCGTTCAAGTCGAGCGTCGCAAGGCCGGACGCGGGGATCCGCACGACGGCGAGGTCGGTCGGCGGATCCCGCCCGATGACCTCGGCGTCGTACCGCGCGCCCGTGGGGAGCGTGACCTCGATCTCGTCCGCGTCCTCCGCGACGTGGTGGTTCGTAAGGACGATGCCGTCGGACGACACGACGACGCCGGAGCCGCCGGCGCGCCGGTCGTCGCCATCGTCATGCGTCCGGTGGACGGCAAGATGCGCGACCGCCGGGCTCAGTCCGGCGACGAGACGGGCCAGCTCGGCCGAGAGGCCGGAGAGGCCCGCGACCGGCGCGACCTTCGCGGCCGATGCGGAACGGAGAGGGGACGCTTCCACGCCCACGCCTATGGGCGCAGGACGGCTTCGTGACGCGGCGCGCGCCGCTCCGGTCACCGTCACCCTTCGTACCCCATGAACTTCTCGAAGAGGATGCGCTCGCGCGGGACCCCGCTTCCGAAGAGCGCCTTCACCATGGACGTCACCATCTCGGGCGTCCCGCAGACGTAGTAGACGGGCCGATCGAGGTCGGCCGAGACCTCGGAAAGGAGCGGAAGGTCGATCCGGCCGGTCCGGTGCGGGAAGTCGGCCCGGGCGTCCTTCCCGGTGAGCGTATGGACGACGCGGAACCGCGGGTTCGCGCGCGCGAGCGCGTCGAGCTCCGTCCGGTAGGCGACGTCGTCGCCGGACCGGTTGCTGTAGACGAGCCGGACCTCGATCGGGAGCTTCTCGTCCGTCGCGTACTCCGCCATGCCTTTGAGCGGCGTGATCCCGATCCCGCCCGCAACGAGGACCGCGGGCCGCGCCGGGTCGAGCACGAAGTGGCCGTACGGGCCGTCGATCTCGACCTCGTCGCCCGGCGCGAGCGCGACGAACGCGCGCTTGAAGGGGCTGTCCGACGCGCGGACGGCGAACTCGAGGTCGGGCCGCGTCGGCGACGTGGCGATCGACATCGGGTATTCGATGCCTCCCTCGGCGGTCTCGATCTCGAGACCCACGAACTGGACCGCCGTGTACTCGAAGCCGGGCGGCTTCGCGATGCGGATCGCGTGGGTGCCCGGAGTGGGGCTCCACGAGGCCACGACCTTGGCGCGGGCGATCATCGTGCGCCCCTGCATCGTCGTCGACCGCATTTCAGTCCTCCGGCTCGCTTGGCCGGCGTCGGTGGACCTCGACCCGAAGGCCGGAGACCACGAACACGACCGCAAGACCGAAGGCGGCGAGCAGGAGGAGCGCGCCGAAGGTCGGCGCGACCACGATCGCGACCATCAGGCGAACCTCCCGAAGGGGAACGGGGGTCCGCGGGGCTCGCGTTCGTCGGGACCAGCGGACGTCGACATCAGGACCCCTTCGCCCGAATGCCCTGGGCGCGGATCGTGATCTTTACGGCGTCCCCGACGAGCACGCCGCCGGTCTCGAGGAGAGCGTTCCACGTGAGGCCGAAGTCCTTCCGGTCGATCGTCGTCTCGAGCGTGAAGCCGACCCGCTCGTTCCCCCACGGGTCCTTGCCTTCGCCTTCGAACTCTGCGACGAACTCGACCTCGCGGGTGACGCCGCGGATCGTGAGGTCGCCGCGGAGCCGGCCGGAATCGTCGGTGGTCTTCTTCGCCGCGAGGCTCCGGAAACCGATCGTCGGGTGCTTCTCGGCGTCGAAGAAGTCCGGCGACCGAAGATGCGCGTCGCGGTCGGCCACTCCGGTGTCGATCGAGGCGACGTCGACCTCGGCCTCCGCCGCGCTTCGCTCCGGCGCGGCCGGGTCGAGCGCGAACGTGCCGCGCACGGTCCGGAACCGCCCGGTCACCGTCGAGAACATCATGTGCTTCACGGCGAACTCGACGGAAGTGTGGGCAGGGTCGATCGCGTACTGCTCGCGGGTCTGGGCGACGGGTCTCGGAGACTTCTGTTGCGTCATCGAGAGCATACTACGCTTTCAGGAGTGATATACTATCCAGTCCGTAGTGACGTAGCCACTCCTTCACTCCATAGTGGCAAGTATTAATACTTCAGAAGCCGTATTCTTGAGTATGAAAGGCGAAAAGAAGGGGAAAGGCGCGCCTTGCGAGGAAGTGAAGGGCGGCTGCGCCGTGGCCGACCTCTTCCGCATCCTCGGGAAGCCCTACATGCTCGACATGCTCCACATCTTCATCCACGAGGAACCGGGGCCGCGGCGGTTCGTCGACCTCCAGCGACGCCTCTCGCTTTCGCCGAACACGCTCTCCGATCGCTTGAAGGAACTCGTCGAGGCGGGCCTCCTCTCGCGCACCGCGTTCAACGAGATCCCGCCGCGGGTCGACTACGAGGCGACCCGGAAGGCGCACGACCTGAAACCCGTCTTCGAGGTCCTCCTCGACTGGGCGGCAAAGCACGACCTTCAGGCGGCCCCCGTGGGGTCCGAGAAGGCGACGGTGTAGGATCCGTTTTACTATGGCAGCCGGCACCCTCGGGCAGGGCGCGGCGGGTCCCCGGCGGTCCCCGCGTTCGTTCTTGCAGTTGGATGCGTCGCCGGGAAATCTAGCGAGGCCGTCGTCGATACGTGCACGTCGGAATGGTTAGGCTACGTCTTCTCGAAACGCTGCGGCTCCCACGAAGCCGTCCCCGTCCTCGAACAGGTCGTCCGCGACCGGTTCCCGAACGGCATCGCTCCCGGCAGGAGGCTGCGCGTCGACAACGGACCCGCCTACCGCGCCGACCGCTTCCTCGATCGAGCCACCAAGCTCGGCTTCGTCGTGGAGCACATCCAAGTCAAGACCCCCGAGGACAACGGATGCATCGAGTCCTTCTTCGCTAGGCTTGACCGAGACTGCCTCAACCTCGCGCTCCTCGACGACGACAACAAAAACAAGCCCAAGAAACGCCTCGGCTGGCTCACGCCCCCCGAGTACTACACGACCAAAAATCTGATGACAGGTGCACACTAGAATCGCTCAAAACCCGTCCAACTCGGCGGGTCGCACACCAACTGGGAGTCCACCAGCCAACGCGGCGATGGCCGGAGACGACAAGAACAGCGCCAAGACTACAGTCAGCGGCAACGTTCTTCCTCCGGCCCGTTCTCGCCTCATGCTCCGGCCTCGGTGGCCCTCAACCCAGACCCTACCTCGTCGATATTTAAGCATTGCCCGGAGACGACCTCCACGTGCGGCTCGCCGAGCGCGTCGGTGGCGGTGCCCGCACGCCGCGTGTCTCGCTGTTTTCCCCTCGCGGGTGCGACACTTCCGGCTCAGCCTCCGAGTTCTCGTTTCTCGCCGGGCGCGTTCGGCGCATCCTTCACAGGGCACGTGGCGAGGACGTCGCCTTGGTCCGCGTGGACGACCAACTTGTACGCCATGAACCCGCTCCCCATGTGGGTGACACGGATCGTGACGACTTGACTCCCGACAAGCGCACTCATGGCGCCCGTCTGGGACGGCTCGCCGGACTGGGGCGGGTCCCAGGTCTCCCCCGATCCGACGGGAGTCTGCTTGGGATCGTTCGCCTCGGGCGGCCCAAAGAACAAGCCGAACCCCGGGAAGCCGCCGTCGAGGCTCGTCACGGTCGCGGTGAACCCATTACCGCAATCCGACGGGAAGACGAACCGGTACAATTCCTCGTCGCCCGACCCGTTCAACGCCCCGTAGGTCAAGAACTTCTCGATGGTCGGATACGTCTCGGTCCCGACCGGCACCGCAACGTCGCCATCGCGCACCGTCGACGCCCTCCCATGCCGCGCACGGAAGACGAACGAGTACGCGCCCGAGACGGCCCCTGTGGCGTTCCACGAAGTCGTGACCGTGCCCGTCACGTTCGTGAAGTTCGCGGAATGCATGACGGCCCCGTCCACGGCGCGGACGACGGACACGTTCAACTCGTGGACGGCAAGGTCCCCATAGTCCGCCAGTGACACCGTCACGTTAGCGCCCAGATACCGCTGCACGGATTGCGTCACGTATTGGGGCACGGACAATGAGAGGCTCGGATGCACCTCGAAATCCGCCACCGCGACCGTCGCCGTGGCCACGTTGCCGGCGCGATCCGTCGCCGTCAAGTTCAGCCGGTACGTCGTGTTGGGCCAAGGCGACGACAACGAATCCGAGTACGAGAAACTGGCGGAACCGGCGAGGCTCGCGTTCGTGTATCGAACGAAGAGACCGGACGCGTTCGAGAGACGCACGGACGCGGACGAGAGTCCGCTCGAATTGTCCCACGCAAACGACGACGAGCCGAGACTCGCCGTCGTCACGGTACCGTTGACCGCGCTCTCAAAGAGCCCGGCGAGCACCGGCGGGACCCGGTCCACCAACACTTGATGCCCCGACTCGTTGCGATTCCCCGCCTTGTCGATCGCCACCAGCCGCTAGGGAACCAGGGTCCCGTTGTCGAGGCCCGCGATCGACAGCGTCGTGTTCAACCAAGCCGTCCCGTTGGCCGCGGGCAGGGTCGCGGCCGATACGTTCGCGATGGGGACCCACGACAGGTTCGAGGCTTGCCGTTCTAGCCGCACCGTCTTGAGGCCCGACACGTTGTCCGAGACGCTCCAGGACAAGGCCAGGTCTTCCTTCGCAAACAGCACATCCGCGGGCGTCGTCAGGATGCGGGGCAACGCCACGTCGCTCACGAACGAGACCCGATCCGTGAACCGCGTCCCGTACTCGTCGGTCACGTTAAGATCGAACACATACCCTGCGGCGTGGGTCAACGAGTGTAGCTCGTGGCTTACGCCCGCGCCGACCCGGAGCCGATGGTCGGTCGCGACGTCGAGCACGGGCCGGTACCGCAACGTCTGGTTCGGCTCGGCGCTCGACGTGCCCCCCAACAAGTAGGCCGAATCGTTGGCCCACACGACGCCTCCCAAGCTCCGGTTCGCGGGAAGAGCGCCCCAATACATCGGGATCGCTTCGTCTGCGACCGGGTCGTACCGCACGATTTCGCGTTCGGCCCCGACGCCGCCCAGCACGTACACGTAGGCTCCGTCCGAGACGGCGGCGGCGCCGTACCGGGGCGACGGCAACCGGCCCTGCATCGAGACGACCGTGTCGGTCACGGGATCGTACCGGACGATGTCCGAAGAGGCAGCGCCGGACACGATGCCGCCCAAGACGTACGCGCTTCCCGCGTGCCACGCAGCCGCCGGCCACGCCACCGTGATCGGCGCCTTGACCGTGGCCGCGTCCGTCGTCGTCTCGTACTCAAGGACCCGGTTCCCGGCGCCGAACACGTAGAGCTTGGTCCCGTTCGCCACTGCCACGGTACCATACCCCGCCGCCGGCAGCTTGCCGCCCATCACGGTCACGGCGTTCGTCGCGGGGTCGAACCGGACGATCTGATCCAGCAAGTTTCCATCGTAGCCGCCAAAGGCGAACGCGTGGGTCCCGTTCCAGGCCGCGCTCGTGCCGTGCCGCGGGGACGGCAACGCGGACACCGTCGTCGTAGTGTTCGCGACCGGGTCGAACTTGACGATGTCGCCCAAGCGACCCGGCGCACAGCAACCGCCAAAGACGAACATGGCCGTCGCGTTCCCCGCCGCACTCGTCGCGTAGCGACCTTTCGGCAACGACGCGAGACTCGTCACCGGGGCCGAGGAAGGCGCGGGAGGCGCGAAGGGGTACCACGCGAGCATCGACGAGGACGCCGTACCATTCGGCAGCGTCTCGGTCACATTGAGGGTCGCGTTGGCGACCCTCGTCGACCACTCGTCGATTCCGTAATCGACCACGAACCGGCCCGAGGCATTAAGCGCGCCCTCGACGCGCGCGGTGGTCGGCAACAAGAGGTCGGCCGTGACGAGCCGGGACGGCTCGACCGTAGCGTACAGGAACGAGTGCGTCGCGTTGATCGCCTGGCTCGCTTTCGAGCTC
>JBQTJL010000418.1:0-10012 GCA_052387135.1 Methanobacteriota archaeon
CGATAGCCTCCAGCGAAAAACCCCGCCGGACCCCCGCCCCGCCCCGGACGTCACGCGCCCGATTCCGGAGCTACTGGCGCCCCCGGCGGGTATTATGTCGGGCAAGCCCCTTCCGGTACGATGCCGACCCCCTCGGTCCTCGTCGTCGGCGACGGCCCCACGGGGCTCTCGGCCGCATTGTTCCTCGCGAAGAACAAGGTCGCGGTCGAGGTCGTGGGGTACGGCGAGACGCCGGTCCACAAGGCGCTCCTCAAGAACTTTCTCGGGACGCTCTCCGAGGAGGGGCCCGAGTTCCTCAAACGGGCCCGGAAACAGGCCGAGTCATTCGGGGCGAAGTTCACGAAGGGCTGGATCGAGAAGGTCGAGGTCGGCGAGCGGATCCTGGCCCACACGAACGAAGGCGCGCGCCACGAAGCGGACTTCCTCGTCGTCGCGACCGGGTTCGACAAGGATCTCGTGGAGGTACTGGGCTTCGAGAAGAACGAGGACGGCGGTGCCCGCGCGGACCGGAACGGTCGGACGTCGATCGACCGCGTCTACGCGGGGGGCAGCGTCGTTCGCGGCACGAAGACGCAGGTCGCAACGAGCGTCGGGGACGGCGCCGCGATCGCGATCGACATCCTGTCCCGGATCCGCGGACGACCGTTCCACGATTTCGACACGATCGGCGTGAAGAAGGCCTAGAATCCCCCGCGGGCGCGCAACGGCTGTACAAGAACCCTCTTTACGTCGCGGGCCCGAAAGGGAGCCATGCGCGTCCTCCCGGTCGCGGTGGTTGCCCTGTCGGTCCTCATGGTCGTCCCCGGCGCCGAAGCGCACATCATCAAGAAGGAATGCGACAACGACGCGCCCTGGGTCGACACGAACCCCCTGGACAACGGGCTCCTCACGTCCGACCCGAGCGCCGTGCTCGTGTACGGCGGGGGCGACACCGCCGACTGCCGTTTCGGGTGTTTCGTCTGCCGGGCGATCAGCATCGTGTGGGGCTGCGGAAGCCACACGAAGGCTTCGAACTGACGTCGATGCCTTTCCGCAAGCGATCCCTTCGTCCGCCTCCTACCGCTTCTTCGCGCGCTCGCTCGCCGCGAATCCCCAGTCGAGCCACGCCGCAAGCTGCCGCTTCGTCCGGAGCCCGGCGCGGGCGACGAACACGTATCCTCGCATCGGACGGCGCGTGAAATCCATCGGGCGCGTGTGCGGCCGCCCGAGCGCCTCCTCGTGCCGTTCGGGTCCCACGCGGACCATGAGGTCGTCCCCCACGATCCCCGCGAACATCTTGCCGCGCGCCATGAACGCGATGCCTCCGAACATCTTGCGCGCATCGATTTCGCCCCTCCCGTGGAGCGCGGCCCGGACCCGCTCCGCGAGGACTTCGTCGTACGCCATCAGGAGATCCCATTCCCGCAGGAGCGAGGGCCTTCATGTATGCACGGGCGTGACGTAGCCAAGCAGTTCGGTACCGGCCGGTCGCCTCCCCGCAAACCTTACAATCCCCGGCGCGCGTCCGGGGTCCGGGTCTCGCGATGAAAGCGCTCGTCCTCTCGGTCGCAATCGTGCTTGGGCTAGGGATCGCGTCGGGGACCGCCTCCGCGACGCCATCGGCGTCCGCCGGCTGCGCGGACCAGCTCGAAGGTTGCAGCGTCTGCGTGCGCGGGGTCCACCCATGGTTCGACGCATGTGCGCAGTTCGAACGGGTGATCGACCCGGGTCCGTGCACGTGCGACCCGCAGCCCGCGCCGTTCTGAGGCCCAAAGGGTCGTCGGAGCGGGGGCCGTACGGCCTCCGCATGCCGCTCGACGTCGTGACCGAGATCGTGATCCGGCGCTCGGTGTCGGACGTCGCGGCCTTCGCCGCGGACCCGACGAACGCACCCGACTGGTACGCGAACATCAAGGAGGCCCGGATGGAAACGCCGGGCCCGCTCGCGCGCGGGGCGCGGATCGCCTTCGTCGCGAAGTTCCTCGGTCGCCGCCTCGAATACACCTACGAGGTGAAGGAGTACGTTCCCGGCTCGCGGCTCGTGATGGCGACGACCGAAGGGCCGTTCGCGATGGAGACGACGTACACGTGGCAGCCGGCGTCGGGCGGCGGGACCCGGATGACGCTGCGGAACCGCGGCGAGGCGAAAGGGTTTTCGCGGCTGCTTGCCCCGTTCATGGCCCGCGCGGTGCGCCGCGAGAACCGGAAGGATCTCGAACGGCTCAAGCGGCTTCTCGAGGGGGCGCGGTCCGCCACGGCCCCATGAACAGCCGGATTGGCCCCATGGGAACCGAAGCCGATGTTCGTCGACCGCGGTTCCAAGAAGGGGATTCGTGATGCGGTGGAGGTGCCGAGGTCGCTTCGCCGCAAGCGCCGCAAGCCTTTTGTGTACGTTCGCATCCTCCGGAGCAGCGTGCGCCCCACCATCCTCCTTGCGTCGGTCCTCGCCGTCGGTAGCGTGCTCGCCGGCTGTGTGACCTCGGATGGTCCCGGCCCCGCGCCGCCTGACCCGTCGGAGGTCGCCGCGTTGCGGATCGACGCCGTGACCGAGGTCACCTCGACCGGGGTCGCGTTCGAGCCGTCGGTGAAGGTCGGCCCGGACGGGACGATCTACGTGACCGGCCCGGGGTTTGCGGAGAACCGGCGGCACACGCGGCTCTGGGTCTCGGACGACGAAGGGGCCACGTTCACCGAGATCCAGTTCGCCGACCCTGCGACCGGCGTCTCGAACTTCCCCACCGGGTTCGAAGGCGACCTCGCGATCGACGCGGCCGGCGCCGCCTATTTTGTGGACCTTTCCCTCGCAAGCTCGCAGTTGTCCCGGAGCACGGATGGCGGAAAGACGTGGTCGCTCCGGAACGCGGCCGTGTTCCCGGTCGGCGGGGGGGACCGACCGTGGGCCGCGGCGAGCCCGGCCGACATGGTCGCGGTCACGTGGAACCAGATCCCGTCCGGGTTCTGGATCGCGGTCTCGCGGGACGGCGGCCTCACGTTCCCCACGCAGACATACTTCGAAGGGACGCAGTATGCGGGAGCCGGCCCGGTGCCTCGCGGTTGGGTGTTCGCGGGAGTCCCCGCGATCGACGCGACGGGGGCCGTATACGTGGGCAGGGCCTCAGCGAACGGGCCCGTCCTCCACAAGAGCACGGACGGAGGCGCCTCGTTTGCAGCGCATCCGGTCCACGAGACCGAAGCCCGCACGGCCTACCTCATGACGGTCCCCGCGGTGGACGCGGCCGGCAACGTCTACGTGGCGTGGGCGGAAGACCTCGAGGGGAACGTCGAGGTCTTTTATGCTGCGAGCACGGACCGCGGCGAGACGTTCGGCGAGCCCGTGCGCGCATCCCATCACGGCGGCAGCTCCGTGATGCCTTGGATCGCCGCGGGTGCCGCGGGCCACGTCGCGATCGCCTACTACGGCGCGCCGGACGCGCGCGGGGTCCCCTCCGAGACGGACGCGGACTGGTACCCGTTCCTCGTCGACGTGCACGACGCGGCGTCGGAGACGCCGTCGTTCCGGATCGCGCGGATGCAGGACGCGCCGGTGCTCTCCGCGCCCGTCTGCACGGAAGGGCTGTCCTGCGACACGGGCGGCTCGCAGGCCTCCCGCGCGCTCGCGGACTACCTGCAGGTCGCGATCGACCCTATGGGTCGCCCGCAGGCCGTCTGGATGGACGAGGACGGGAACGTGTACTGGGGACGCGGCGTCGCGGCCGGCTGATCACCGCCGGGGAGGCCCTCCGGGTCGTCGCTCCTCGACGCGCCGCTCCTCCTCCCGCGCGCCGGCCCGTGCGCCGCCCGCGCCCGCCCCGGCGCCTGCTCGTGCGCCGACGAGCCGGAACCCGATGTTGGTGCCGAGCCCCTCCCCATAGCCCAACGCGATGTTGAGGATCCCAAGCGTCTCGAGCCATCGCGCGTTCTTCAACGCGCCGGCGTCGACGGGCTCGAAACCGATCGCGCGCGCGATCTCGGAGACGTGCTCCTTCGCCCGCTCGTTGTCGCCCGCAAGGAACGTCGTGAGCGGCTCGCCGCCCACGGTGCCGCGTTCCATGTTCTGGGCGAAGACCGTGTTGAACGCCTTCACGACCTGCGCGCCGCGCGCGAACCGTTGGACCCGCTCGGCACCCGATTCGCGGCGCGGGTCGACGACGAGGTTGCCTCGGTCGTCCACCGCGTTCGTGACATCGACCAGCACCTTGCCATCGAGCGCGGGGCCGATCTCGCGGATGGCGTTCTCGCGCTCCGCGAACGGCACGGCAAGGAGCACGATCTCGGCGTGCTCTGCGACCTCTTTCACGCGCGGGGACCGGCCGACCGCGTCGACCTCGTACCCGACCCGGTCGAGGCCGCGGCGGAGCGCGGACCCGACGTTCCCGTTCCCGATGATCCCGATGTGCGGTCGTTCGGCCATGGTATCAAGGGACGAGGCACCGCCGGCGGCCTAAGGCTTGGGGCACGAAATCGCGGACGCGGCCGAGCCGGGCCACCCGTTCCCGCTACCCGATCGCGACGTCGACCGTGAGGTTCGCCTCGGTCGCGAGCGACCGTGCGCGCGACATCCCGATGCCGACGACGCCGGAGCTCGCGGCCCGGTCCGGGTTCTCGATGTCGAGCGCGGCGCCGGCCGTGATCCCGGTCACGATGCCGGCCGCGAGCGATCCATGGAGTCCCGGTGAAGGCGTCCCCGTCTCGGGACCGCAAAGGACGAGCGGCGCCCCGGAATCGCCCTGGTTTCCCGGCAAGGCCGCGGTGAACCAGCCCGAGTCGCCGGGCGACCGGAGCCCCACGCCGGCCCGGGCCATCGTGGGAAACGCCTCGCCGACGGCAAACCCGGTCCCGTAGAGGCACAAGCCGGCGCCGGCCGATACCTCGCCCCGGCCGGTGGGCCCGCCCCAGACCGGCATCGTCGTCCGAAGGCTCGGCCAGAGCGACGCGTTCACTTCGATGAGCGCAAAATCGTACCCGAGCGAGGAGCCGTTCCACGATTGGCGCGCGTAGGCGACGGGCCCGATCGCGACGAACCGCGGCGGGCCCCCGAGCGACTGCAGCATCGGCCCGAAGGAACAGTTCGCGACGCACGCGCTCACGTTCGTGCGGGAAAGATTGTAGTCGGCGCCGAGCCCGGGACCGTGGCTTGCGTTCTTCCCCATGGGAAGGATGCAGTGGCCCGCCGTCCCGACATACTTCTTCACGGTGGTGTTGTTCACGGTCCCGTTCCACACGAAGTTCGCGGTGCAGGTGCGGAACGAGTTCGGCTCCTCGACGAGCGTGATGACAAGCCGGGACCCGGGGCCGATGTCCGTCGTGGGGGCGGGCGACGGCACGTGCGCCACGACGGTCGAAGCGACCGCGGCGATGGCGAGGATGGCGGCAAGGGCAATGGGTCGCATGTTCGGGCCTCCCCATCGGTCGGAGGCGTCCCCGGGGGGATAAACGTTGCCGTGCCCGACGGGCCCGCATCATTGATGCTGCCAACGCTTTCCTTGCCCGCCGCCCGTCGGGATCCCGGTCTTCATGGTCCGGCGTGTCATCGTCCCGTCCGCGTTCCTGGGTCTCCTCGTCTCGACCGTCCCGCTCGTCGCGGCGTTCTCGGGGCTATGCGGGGTCCCGCTCGTCTGCTCCCAATGGGAGGACCTCTACAACGGGTCCGTGAGCAAGATCGACCGGTACAAGGCCGTGACGACGAGCCCAGACGGGACCGTCGTCTATGCGGTGGGCGAAAGCGACGACAACGTGAACTCGCCGACGAACGGCACGGCCGCCGCGTTCGACGCGGCGACGGGCGCCGTCCTCTGGCGCGTGAAGCCCGCGGCGACCGCCATCTTCGAGGACGTGGCGGCAAGCCCGGACGGTTCTTCCCTCTACCTCACGGGCACCGCGAGCGCCGACTATTACACGGAGGCCCGCGACGCGTCGGACGGGTCGCTCCTGTGGTCGGCGTTCTTCGACCAGTCGGACCGAAGCGACGTGGGCCACCACGTGGCCGTGACGCCGGACGGCGCGACCGTGATCGTGAGCGGATCGAGCTTCAACACGAGCGGGACCGACTCGTGGGACTACGGCGTCGTCTCGTACGATGCGGCGACCGGCGCCGAACGCTGGTTCACGAGCTACAACTACAACCAGAACGCGGAGGAGGAGGCGGGGCTCTCGCTCTCTCCGAGCGGCCTCGTCGCCTACGTGACCGGCCGGAGCTACAACACGTCGATGACCGGCTACGAGGTCGGGACGATCGCGCTCTCGGTCGCGGACGGCGACATGCTGTGGCAGAACCGGTTCAACTCCGATCCGGGGAACAACCTCGACTACGGGGTCGATGTGCAGGCCTCGCCGGACGGCGCGAGCGTCGTCATCGCGGGGTACAGCCTGAAGACCGGATACTCGTACAACGTCACGGTCGCCCGCCTCAGCGCGTCCACGGGAACCCTGATCTGGGACGCGCGCTGGGACGGGGCCGGACACTCCCGCGACGAAGCTGCCGCGGTCGCGGTGGCGCCGGACAGCCTCACCGCGTACGTGACCGGCCTTACGTACGACCAGGACGCCGGCAACGACGGCGTCGCGAACATGGTGACGATCGCGTACCGGATGAGCGACGGCGCGAAGCTCTGGGAGTCGATCTACAACGGCACCGGCGGAGCGATGGACCGCGGGGCCGACCTCGTCACGTCGCCCCTCGGGTCCGTCCTCTTCGTGAGCGGACAGAGCTACGGGCTTACGACCGGGACCCCTACGTTCCAGGACATCGTGACGAACGCCTACAACGCCGCGACGGGCACGCTCCTTTGGACGCACCGCATCGAGCATGCGAACCACGATGCCGTGACGGACATCGAGCGCTCGCCGGACGGGCGCCGCCTCTTCGTGGCCGGGCTCGGCACCGACAACATCGCGACGCAGAACTTCAACGCGCTCGTCGAGGGGTACGACCTCGTGAACCTCTTGGGGCCGTAGCGTGACGGAACGGTCCTCGTGGACCTTCGGCTTCAAGTCCCGAGAGGGGGTACCGGCGCCCATGCAGGCCGGATCGCTCGAAGCGCTCGCGGACATCCTCCAAGTCCTCTCGAACCCGGCCCGCCTCGCCCTCCTCGTCCAGCTGCAGCGGCCGCGGACCGTGTCCGAGCTCTCCGTGCCGCCGTCCCGGAAGGACGAAGGCCTGGACCCGACGCGCCCCATCGCCCGGCAGTCCGTCGAACGGCACCTCGACCTCCTTTCCGAATCCGGGCTCGTCACGTGGCGCGAAGACGCGGCACGGGGCCGCGGCCGGTCGTTCGTCCTGAACCACGCCCGCCTGTTCGCGGCGGTCGAGGAGCTCCGCACGCTCACGCGTCTTCGCGCGACGGTCGCGGAGCCGGAAGACACGATCGACCTTTCGGGAGCCGCGCCGCCCGACCCCGAATCCGTGGCCGGCCCCCGGCTCGTGGTGCTCCGCGGCGTCCCCGAGGACCGCATCGTCCCGCTTCCGGAGGGCGAAGCCGTGCTCGGCCGCGGGACCGAGGCGGCCCTCCGGCTCGACCACGACCCGTTCGTCTCGGCGCGCCATTGCCGGTTCCTGCGGTCGGGTCACGGAGCGTCCGTCCGCGAGGAGCCCGAGAACCGGAACGGCACCTTCGTGAACGGGCGACGGCTCGGGGCGGGCGAATCCCGGACGCTGCGCCGCGGCAACCTCGTCGCGGTCGGCCGCAGCCTTCTTCTGTACCTTGATTGATGGCGACCCATGGACTTCGACGCGAACGCGCTGTTCGACTCGATGTCCGCCGCCGCGCTCCTTCTCGTCGCGGTCCTCCTCTTTGCCCGCTCCGAGGCGCGGTCCGCGCGCTTCCTCGCATTGTACCTCGCGCTCACCGGAACGCATTTCGTGACGCACGCGGTCGCCGGGGCGACGACGGACCCCCGCATCGGGCAGGCCACGCTGAACGCGGGCCATCTCCCCTGGCTCTACGCGCCGATGGCCCTCGCGGTGTTCGCGACGACCATGACGAGGACGGGGGACCGGGTCTTCACGCGCCCCGCGGTCCTTGCGGCGCTCGCGATGCTTCCGACGATCCTCGTCGGGATCGAGCTCCTCGAGCCGAGCCCCTTCTGGCTCTATTCCGAGGGCGGGGAAGCCGTGAACCCGACGCGGTTCCGGCCTTGGGGAAGCCTGCACGTGATCACGCTCTACGCCGCCACGTTCGGGACGATCGGGCTCCTCGCCCGGGCGCTCGCACGGGCCGAGGACCCTCAGGAGATCCCCGGTCTTGCCATCCTCCTTTCCGCCTTCACGCTGCCCGCCGTCGTCCTCGCGAGGGACATCCTCACGGACCCGTACCCGTGGCGGATATTCGAGGCGTTTGGAGGCGAGGTCCCGTCGCTTCTGCCGCGCACCGGGCCCGCTCAGGTCGCGATCGCCCTCCTCCTCGCGTTCGCCCCGCTCGCGCTCGTCACGCGCCCGAGGCTCCGCCACGCGCGACCCGCGGCCGTCGCCGCGACGACGCTTGCCGCGACCGTGGGCGCCGCGGTCGCGATGGCGGGCGAAGGCTCCCGGTCCCTCGTGAACCTCCGATGGGTCTTCTTCGCCCTCCTCGTCGTCTACGCGTCGATCCGGCACGGGCTCCTGGGCACGCGCCGCGTCGAGGCCGCCCGCTTCGAGGTGCCGCTTGCCGCCGCCGGGTTCGCGGTCTTGGCGCTCCTCTTCGTCGCGAGCGTCGATCCCCTGCTTCCCGACGCGTACGCGGTCACGGTCGGGATCGGCCTGGCGCTCGTCGCCGGCGCCCTCGCGCAGTCGCTCTGGGGCGGGCCCGGCGTCGCTTCCGCGCTCGTCCCCACGGAGACCCGCTACCGGGTCGAGCGGGCGCTCGGCGAGGGCGCGCGCGGCCGCGCCGTGCTCGCGCTCGACCGGCGCTTGAGCCGCTCCGTCGTCCTGAAGACGCTGCCCGCGGGGCGCCGCGCGCTCTCCGAGGCGCGGGCGTTCGCGGCCGTGAGCCATCCGTCGCTCGTTACCATCCACGACGTCGAGGAGGACGATCGGGGCGCCACCCTCGTCCTCGAGTACGTCGCGGGGGGCACGCTCGAGGACCGGTTGGCGCGCGGCCGTCTTTCCCTTTCGGAGGCGAAACGGCTCGGGCGCGAGATCGCCGCGGGGCTCGGGGCCCTGCACCGCGCGGGCCTCGTGCACGGCGACGTGAAGGCGTCGAACGTGTTCCTCCGGGCCGACGGCCGGGCGGCCCTCGGGGACTTCGGTGAGGCCCGGCCGGTCTCGGTCGACGAAACCGTCGACCGTCTCGCTCCGGCGCCTGCCGCAGGGTCCCTCGCGGGCGTCGCCCCCGAGACGCTTCTTGGCGGTCCGTCGGACGGCCGCGCCGACATCTACGCGCTCGGCGCCCTGCTCTATCGCGCGATTACCGGCGATACCTACATCCGTTTTCCGCCGGATCTCGCGGACGCCCGCGAAGCCGTCCTCGCGGAACCTCCCCGGTTTCCCCACGCGCGGATTCCGCCGCGCTGGGAGGCCACGCTCGCGAGGGCCCTCGAAAAGGACCCGGAACGCCGCTTCAAAGACGCGGACGCGTTGGAAGCCGCCTTGGCGGCCTCAGAGGGGTAGGCGCGCCGGCGGGGGCCCCCGGGCGCGCCGGGTAAGCTCGCCGTTGCCATGTGCGGAAGAGGAGCCGTTATTAGACCCCGGGAATCTAACCCCCAGCGTGGCCGTGACGTCGTGGCGCGAGGTAGTTATCGAGCCCCATGCGGACCGGCACATCGTGCAATTCTATCGCGACGCCGGGTTCCTCCGCGACGCGG
The DNA here is from genome assembly GCA_052387135.1 of Methanobacteriota archaeon. Classification (GTDB taxonomy): domain Archaea; phylum Thermoplasmatota; class SW-10-69-26; order JACQPN01; family JBQTJL01; genus JBQTJL01. The sequence continues at coordinate 9,757 of JBQTJL010000418.1, forward strand.
TCTCCGCGTGGCTCGGGTTCAGCCTCGAGCGGGGCGGCTCTGCGATCCTCATCGGCACGCCCGAGCACCGCCGCCTCGTGTGCGACGGGCTCCGCACCGAAGGCATCGACGCCGACGCCGCCGAGGCGGCAGGCCGCCTCCTCGTCATCGACGCACGCGAGCTCCTTTCGAATTTCATGGTGGAAGGGATGCCCGACGAGAAGCGCTTCCGCCTCCTGGCCTGCGAGCTTGCCTCGCGCGCGCTGGCGGCCGCGAC
>JBQTJL010000419.1:0-9314 GCA_052387135.1 Methanobacteriota archaeon
TCGGGGCCGAGCACCGGCGCGGGCGGCGTGTACGGGCCGAACGCGACGCCGTTCCCTTGGCAGCCGAACGCGCCGGGGTCCGTCGCTTCCGAGTAGCTGTCGAAGCCGCCGACGTCGACCAAGATCCCGAGCGCCATCGTGACGATGCCGGGGGTCCCGATGCATCCCACGATGATGCATGCGATCCCGCCTCCGGTCAGGAGGATCGAGCCGTCGGACCATGCCTGCCCGCGGGTCTTTCCGACCATGTTGAACCCGTTCTCGAGCGCGAGGATCAAGTAGACGTCCTTCGCGCCGACGTTCGCCAGGATCCCGATCCCGTCGATCGCGGCGCCTTGGGCGGTCGCGAGCGCAAGGGGCGCGAGGCCGATCGCCTCGGCGGTCGCCTCGAAGACGTCCGCTCCCTCCCAGTCGAGGTGCAGGCCCACGCCAAGGCCCGTCCCGACCTGCCCAGCATAGAAGGCGCCGGGCGCGGCGACCACGAGGTAGGGGTGCCCGAGCGGCACGCCGCCGGGGAACTGGAACGGCCCCAGCGTGTTCGCGAGGTTGCCGCCGAAGCCCTGCGCGTACACTTCGGCGAACGCGGGCGAGCCGTCGTACGGCGCGAACTGGACCGCCTTCGGGTTCGCGCGGTACGTGTCCGGCGCGTCTCGGAGGTCCGGCACGAGCGCGGTCGCCGCGGGGTCCGTCGTCGCCTTCGCCGAGAGGCACGTGGCCTGGGCCAGCGCGATCGGCGGATTGAGGAGGCCGATCCCGGTGGCGCCCGCGGGGCAGGAGGTCTGCGACTCCGGCACGCCGCCGGAGACGAGGACGCCGATCGCCGGGAGGAACGCCGGGTACATCTGGACGTACACGAAGAACCCCGAGAGGATAAGGCTCGGGGCGCCCGGGTGGTCCCAGAAGTCCCAGAGGATCGGGCCGCCGTGGCCTTGGTCGTGGCTGTAGGCCCGCACGTTCAAGACCTGGCAGCCGCCGCCTTCGGCGTACGGGTGCGACCAGAAGAGGTCGGTGCCTTCGACGTCGAGGTTCACGAGGGCGCCGAGCCCGTTCCAGGCGGCCGAGCCCTGGGAGGCGGACAGGGCCCAGCTCGCCCAGAAACAGGGGTCGGGCTCGTGCGAGTGGGGGTATGCCTCGAACTCGTCATCGCCCACGAGATCGACGAGGACCGCGGCGCCGAGGAGGTCGCATCCCCGCCTCTGTTCGGGCCCGTGGCCGCTCTGCCCGCCGCCCCCGAGGATCGCGCAAGGGGACGGAAGGTCGGCCGCGACCGGCGTCACGACGCCCGCCAAGGCAAGTCCGGCTCCCGGGTCCTCGACGGTCGCAAGGACGCTGCCTTGCGAGAAGACGTACGCGAACCCGCCCTTGTAGCGGTAGTCGGGTAGGGCAAGCGCGTGCGCGTAGGCCTCGGCGTAGTAGTCGTCGCTGCCTTCCTTGTCGACGAGGGCCGCGATGCCGCCCGCGGCGGCGGCCTGCGCGTGCGTGTGCGCGAGGTTGTCGTCGTTGCCGCCGCGCTCGGAATAGGAGAAGTAGTGCTCGTCGCCGGTGTCGTCGACGAGGACGCCCACGCCGTAGTGCATCCCGATCGCCTGCGAGAACGTGTAGGTCTTCCCCCAGTGGCAGGGGTTCGAGACCGTGTGCGCGTTGTACGCGATGTACTGGTCGTTCCCGGAGAGGTCGACGATGCCGCCCACGCCGAGGACGCCCACGGCCTGCGTGTAGAGGACCTGCCGGTGGACGGCCCCGGAGACGACCGAGTTGTCGAACGAGCAGGGCGCAGGCCACGGGCCGGCCGGGCCGGGCTCGTTCAGGATGGTGTGCTGGTAGAGATCGTCGCCCCAGCGGTCCGCGATGAGGCCCACGCCTCCGATGCCGACCGCCGACGAGAAACCGGTGTCGGGACTTGCCGGGTGGAAGCCGGCATCGACGTATTCATCGTTGCCGCCAAGGTCGAGGATCGCAGAGACGGGGAGACAGAGAGCGGAGAACGGCGTCACGGACGCGGGGTGGTTGTTGTAGTCGTCGTTGCCGCCGAGGTCGACGATGAGGACGCGCTCGGTCGGGTACGCGTCGTTCGTGGTCGAGCCGATCTCGATGCAGCCGGACGGGTCGATCCAGGTCGAGGCGAGCGCCCACGGCGTAAGGCCCGACGGGGGCGCCTGCACGGCGTCCATCGCCTTCGAGAGGACGAGCGAGGCCGCGGTCATCGAGGCCATGTCGACGAGGGCCGCGAGGCGCTGAGCCTCGGAAGCGATCGGGAACGCGCCCTCGCTCGCGGTCTCGGGGGCGACGATCTCGTCGACGTGCTCGAGGACGTACGCCCGCTCGTCGGCGGAAAGGCCCGCGAACGCCTGCTCGACCAAGAGGCCCGCCGTCGCGGTCGCGGCGATGAGCGGCGCGACCTCGCGGGCGATCGGTTCGGGCGGCGGCACGAGGTCGGCGGGGCTTTCGATGCCGGCCGCCGAATAGAAGAGCGCCATCGCATCGAGGAACCCGATGGGCCCGGGCGCGGAGTCCACGGATCCGGGAAGCCGGAGGGCGGCTTCAAGCGAAGCCGCAAGGCCTTCGGCGCCGGCAAAGCCCTGCGCGTATTCGCGGAGGCGCGAATCGATCTCTTGCGCCCCCGCTAGGGCCGGCGGGGCGACGCCGGGCGCCTCGCTTGCGCCCGGGGCCGCGGCCCCGACGAGCCCCGAGATGGTCAGTAGACAGACAAGCCCCAGCGCCTTTCCGTGTTGCGTCCCCTTCATGTCGGAAACCCCGCCCGGCCGGGGACCACTGGATCCCAAGACCGGCGGGCTGCCACCCTGAACAAGGGGGATATCGGTTGCCGGAGACGGGACTGCGGGCGCAGGCGCGCGACTGCGCGTGTCGCGTTATTTCCGACCGCCGAGCTCCGCCGAGCGGTGCGTCGCGGCCTGGACCGCGTCCATGAGTAGGGCTCGCAACCCGTTGCGCTCCAGACTGTGTAGGGCCGCGATCGCGGTGCCGCCCGGGCTCGTGACGAGGTCCTTGAGATACCCGGGGTGCTTCCCCGATTCCTGCACCATCTTCGCGGCTCCGAGCACGGTCTGGACCGTGAGGCGGTTCGAGACGTCCCGCGAGAGCCCTACGCGGACGCCGGCGTCCGAAAGGCCCTCGATGATCTGGAAGATGTACATCGGGCCGGTCCCGGAAAGCCCCGTCACCGCGTCCATCAGCTCTTCCGAGACGTCGACCACGACGCCGACGGCCTCGAAGATCTTGCGGGCGACCTCGAGGTCCTTCCCCGTGGCCGATTTCCCGGGGCAGATCGCGGTCGCGCCGAACTCGACCGTCACGGCCACGTTCGGCATCGAGCGCACGACGGCGGTGCCGGGCGGGAGCTTCGATTCGATGTGCGCGGTCGTGACGCCCGCGGCGATCGAGACGACGAGGGTGCCCGATTGGATGGCGGGCCGGATCTCGTCGAGGACCCGGTCGATGATCTGGGGCTTCACGCCGAGGATCACGGTGTCGGCCCAGCGCACGGCCTCGCCGTTCACGGTGCTCGTCGTCACCTTGAGCTCGCGCGTAAGCCACGCGATCTTCTCCTCGTGCGGGCCGGTCGCCATGATGTTGCCCGGCCTGCACCAGTGCGCCTTCAGCATCCCCCGGACGAGCGCGGTCCCCATGTTGCCGGCGCCGATGACCGCGATCCGCCGTTGTTCCATGCCCTCCTCTTACCCCAAGCGCGGCAATAACCGTTCGTAAAAGCCGTGCTTGGGGTGTTATAAGGGGAGTCAGTGCAAAGGATTAAGTCGCGAGAGGCGTCCTCGGGAGCCGGCATGAGGGCGGGCGAGGTACTCCTCATATTGATCACGCTCACGGCCCCGTTCGCGGGCTGCTTGAGCGGCGGCGAGGAGGCGGTCGAGCCGCTTGGCGCAGACCCGGCCACGGGAACGCCCGCGCCCGAGGCGCCGCCCGCGGACGGCGCGGTGGCTCCGGCTCCCGGCGCCCGCGAGCCCGTCGTCTTCGCGACGGACGTCGCCGGTGATGCTTATGGGCAGAACACGATCGCCGCGAAGGGCGTCTTCGAGAACGCCTGCGCCGGCAACCAAATCCAACCCGCCCCCCGACCCCCGCCGCTCCCGGGACCCCTTTGCGAGGCCGCGGCGTCTTTGCCGGAGACGGGCGCCGTCCCGCTCCCGATGCTGGACGTGCTCGAGGCGCGCATCACAGAGAGCCCGCAGACGCTCGTCGTGGAGCTCGACGTGGCCGAGCTCGACGAGTCCTTCTCCGGTGCAATCTCGGAGGACGGCCGGTTCTCCGCGATCTACTTCGTCTGCCTCCGCAAGGTCGGCACGTTCTGCGTCGAGCGCGTCTACCTCGACGTCGGCGCCCCGAACGCGTACCCCCTCGTCGGCGCCGTCTACGAGGCGTTCTACCGCGAGCTCCCGCCCGAGCCGGGAGCGCCCGGCGTCGGATGCAACGACATCTTGCGATGCCGCTGGACCGTCCCGCACGAAGTCGTCGCGGGCGCCCCCGGCACGATCCGATGGGCGGTCCCCCGCGCGGTGATGCCGCGAAGCGACGCCGGCGAGCGCTTCGAGGGCGGCGACATGGCGACGTTGCGGCGCATGATGGTCTACGACACGTGGACCTACGCCCGCAGTTCCGGCGCGGCTTCGAGCCCCGGCCAGGCCCCGACGGTGGGCCGGCAACTCACGTTGGTGGTCGACCGCTCGGAGACCCCTTCCCTCTTCGAAACGGGCCTTCCCCCGGCGGCCGGCCCGCGGATCCCGTTCGTCGCCGACCCGGCGGGGATCATCCGGGGGGGTCCGCCGCCCCGCCCGATCTACGACGTCCTCGGGATCGAGATCATGGAGACTTCGGAACGGCTCACCGTCGCGACCAAGGTCGCGAAGGTCGAGGACGTCGCTTCGGAGCCGCTGCGGCTCATCCTCCAGCTCGGCGCCCCGTCGGGCCGCATCGTGAGCGCGACCTATGTCGCCGAGGGCGAGACGCGCCGGATGGCCGCGAGCACGTGCGAATACGACCCACAGGGCCTTTGCGTCAAGGCCTTCGGCGTCCCGGCGACGTTCCAGGTCTCGCTCGGCGAACCCGGCTACTACAACGTGTCGTTCGACCGCGACGACATCGGCGCACCCGCGGCCGGCGAGCACGCCACGCAGGTCTGGTCGCGCCTCCTCGGGGACGCGACCCGCCACGACGTCGCGGACGAGGCGGTCGTCGGCTTCGGCCGGGTTGTCGCCGGCACCACCGACATCGAACGGTTCGACGACATCCTTGCGCCCCCGTACGGGTTCCAGCTGGACACGGCCGCCCGCGTGACGGCCGCGCACGAGGGGAACGTCACCGCCGCCGAGGATCCGGCCGGCGACGCCCAGCTGCCGCCGCCCTACGGCGGCCCCGCCGGGAACGCGGTCCCGCCGGAGCGGTTCGACGTGCTCCACGCAAGCGCCCGCGCCTTAGACGCGGACCACGTGGCGCTCACGCTCGGCGTCGCGGACCTTTCCCAGACCCGGCCGCTCACCGGCTTCGAGGGGACGTTCTACGTGGTCGCGGTCGAAACGACGGCGAACCGCGTGATGACCGTGTACTACCGCGACCGGAGCGGCGCGCAGGAGTTCTTCTGCTCGGTCGACACGCTGCTCCACGCGGACGCCGTTTCGAACCCGCTGGAGACCGTGCGCCAGCCGATCGAGGGCCTGCTGTCGGTCGCCGTCGAAGGGGCCGGCGAGGACACGGGCGGCGCGGGCGGAAGCTCCGGAGCGATCACGTTCATCGCACCACGGTCCTGCTTCGGCGAGTTCGGGCGAGGCGACAAGGACGGGCGGCTCACCGTGGAGACGCTGCGGATCTCCGGCGGAACGTTCGGGATCCGTCCGGTCGCGGACGCGCGGACCGAGCTCCACCGCTTCGACAACGCGACGTCCGAGACGCCGGTCACGCTGCAGGCCGTGGCGGTCGCGCCCCCTCCGGTCCCGTTCTACGACCGCGACAACTTCTGGGACTTCGTCGGAGTGCTTGCGGCGGCCGTGACGTTCCTCGTCGGTCTGTTCCTCGTGCGCCGCGGTCGCTCGCGATTGAAGAAATACTTGAAGCGCGTCGACGACGCCGCCGCCCTGCCGGAGGCCGCCCGACGGCTCCACGCGCTCACGGTCTTGAAGGGCACCGCGAAGGACGACCTCGTCCACGGCAAGCTCTCCGAGGCGCACTACGTGGTCATCGACCGCCGCATCGAGGACCACCTCGCGAACGCGCGGACCGCGAGCCTTTCGGAGTCGTTCGGAGACCTTCCGCCCCGCCGGATGCTGAAGCTCCAAGACATCCAGCGGGCCGGCATCAAGACGCACGAGGCGTACCGCGTGTTCTGCGACCTCCTCGAGGACGCGGACCTTTCCCGCGAGACGCAGGACCGGTTCAAGAGCCGGCTCCTTCGCTGGGTGAAGGAGAACCAGGCGACGGACGGGATATGAGCTTCGCGGAATGAGCTGCGGCGGAATGAGCTTCGCGGGATGAGCTGCGGCGGAATGAGCTTCGCGGAATGAGCTGCGGCGGAATGGCGCGAGAAGCGACGGGATCCCATTCCGGCGCCGCGGGGCGCCTCCTTCCGGCTGCGAAGCGGCTTCATTCCGCCGGCGGAGCCGGCTCATCCCGTGAACTAGGGCCCAAATTCGTTTTCCTGCGACGCCTTCCACGTAAGGACGATCGCCGCGATCGAGAGGAGGGGGCCCACGATGTAGAGCGCGAACGTGAGCACGCCGCCGATCCCGGCAAGGTAGCCGGCGGTGCGGCCCTTCTGGTGGTAGAGAAGGTACGCCGCGAAGAAGCAATAGAGCCCGATCGCGATGGATGCGTATCCGAACACGTAGGGGTCGAGGACGTTGAACTCGAGCTCGCCCGCCGCGATCGCGGCGCCCCATGCGATCCCGAAGACGCCGGTGATGAGGAGGAGCATGCTCGCGGCAAGCGACTTGTCCGGCCACATCTCGGCGGTCAGGTGCTGCGTGAGGAGCTCCTCCTCCTCGCCTTCGAGGCGCGACTGGACGAGAAAGCCGATCGCGATCAGGGAAAGGATCGAGGTAAGCCCGAGGAGCCCGAGCGACAGGACGCCGGCGACGCCCCCGACGAGCCCCCAGCGGGTCTTCCGCTGCGCGAGCGACATGTAGGCAAGCACCGCGGCACCGGTCGAGAGGAGGAACGTGGCCGCGGCCGGGAAGTCGCGGAAGATCGTGGGGATCGTCGGCGAGAGTTCGATCCCGATCGTCATGAGGATGAGGCCGTAGAGGGCGCCGATGAGGCTCGTCACGAACAGCATGATCGAGCCGTAGAGGAGCTTGTCGGGCCACACCTGCTTGATGAGCGTCTCGCGGCTCGTGGCCATCCCGGAAGCCATGGCTCCCGACAACGCGCGCGGAGTATTTAATGCGGTCGCGGCGCGGCGCGGCCTCACGAAAAGTCCTAAATATGAAGAATCCCTCGAGCGATGAGGCACCGGGATGCGCGACGCGTTCTCTGCACGGGTCACCGAGGCCGCGGGGCTCCTTCGCCGGCAGCGCGCCGTCCTCGTCGTCTCGCACGTCGACGCCGACGGGCTCGCGAGCGCGGCGATCGCCTCCTCGATGCTCTCCCGGGCGGGCGTCGCGGCCCGGGTGGAGTTCGTAAAGAGCCTCGACGCGGCCTCCCTCGCCACGGTCCGCGCGATCGACGCGCCGCTCTACCTCTTCACGGACCTTGGGAGCGGGGTCGCGGAAGGGCTGCCGCCCGAAGCCGTGATCTGCGACCATCACGTCGTCCAGGCCCCGGACGGCCCCGGCCACGTGAACCCGCGGCTCTTCGGGTACGACGGCTCCCACGAGGCCTCGGGTGCGACGGTCGTCTATCTTGTCGCGCGGGCGATGGTCGGGCCCCAGGCGGACCTTGGCGCCCTCGCCGTGATCGGAGGGGTGGGCGACCTCCAAGACCTTCGCGGCGGCGGGCTCGGTGGGCTCCACCGGATCCCGCTCGACGACGCCGTCGCCGGCGGCATCGTGGAGCCGACGCGGGACCTTCGGTTCTTCGGCCGCGAGACCCGGACGCTCCCGAAGTTCCTTGCGCTCGCGGACGACCCGCCGATCCCGGGGGTCCACGGCAGCGAGGAGGCCGGCGCCGCGTTCCTTTCCGCGCTCGGGGTCCCCGTCGTCGTCGACGGGCGCATCCGGCGATGGCGCGAGCTCGACGCGTCCGAACGGAGGTCGGTCGTCTCCGGCCTCGCGGACCGTCTCCTTTCGGCCGGGGTCGGGCACGCCTCGGTCGAGCGGCTCGTGGGCGAGGTCTACCGGCTCCCCCGCGAGGAACCGGGCACGCCGTTTGCCGAGGCGAAGGAGTTCGCGACGCTCTTGAACAGCACGGCCCGGTACGGGCAGGCCGAGGTAGGGCTCGCGCTGTGCCTCGGGGATCGGGGCGAGGCCCGGCGCGTCGGCCTCGCGCTCCTCTCGGACCACCGGAGGAACCTCGTCGACGCCCTGCAGCTCGTCGCCGAGTCCGGCGCCCTGCAGACGGGCCCGCTCGCGACGCACTTCCATGCCGAGGACCGGATCCGGGAGACGGTCGTGGGGATCGTCGCGGGGATGCTCCTCTCGCAGCCCGGCGTCCCGCGGGACCGCCCGATCTTCGCGTTCGCATGGACCGAGGAAGGCATGACGAAGGTGTCCGGGCGGAGCCCGCGGGACCTCGTCGCACGGGGGCTCGACCTTTCCGAGGTCTGCCGGCTCGCGGCGGCTGCGGTCTCCGGGACCGGCGGCGGTCACGACGCGGCCGCCGGGGCGACGATCCCAAGGGGCCGCGAGCAGGCGTTCCTTGCGAGCGCGACGGACGTCATACAGCGCCAACTTTCGACGGCCTCCGCAAGAAATCAACAATCTTAAATGAACGGCGCCGCCATGAGGCGGTTCGGGATGCACATGACCGAGCTCGTGGAGATCCTTTCTCACGTGTTCCGGGCGAAGCGATACGAGGTCGAACGAGACGTCGTCCAGCAGGGCACGACCGGGACGACGTACAAGGTGCCGATCCTCGCGACGCGCGCCGGGCACACCTTCTTCGTGCAGGTCCACCCGGGCGGGGGCCCCGTCTCCCGCGGCGCGGTCGAGACGCTCGTCAACATGGCGAAGGACTGCGGCGTCGACGGCGCGCTCTACGTCTCGCTCGGGGAGTTCACGTTCGAGGCGGAGGAGACCGCATGCACCCTCGGCGTCGAACTCTGGCCTCGGAGCCGGCTCGAATGGGAGGTCGGCCACGCGGTCGTCTCCGGACTCGTCGCGTCCCCCTTCCACGACACGAGTCCGACCGCGACC
>JBQTJL010000420.1:0-1505 GCA_052387135.1 Methanobacteriota archaeon
ACGGAAAGCGCCGTGGCGAGGCACGGGGGCCGGCCCCTCAAGGCCCCGCGCCACGCGCAACTCGGGGCGCTCCTCCGGAAGGGCGGTCTTGCGGCGCACGAGAACGAGGTGAAGGAGTGGGCGAGCCTCTACGCGATCCGGCTCCAAGAGTCCGCCGGCCTCGACATCGTCTGGGACGGCGAACAGCAGCGCTCCGAGATGTACCACTACGCGGCAAAGCACATCCGCAGCCTCTCGTTCACGGGCCACGTCCGCTCGTTCGACAACAAGTACTACGAGAAGGCGGCCGCGGTCGAGCCCGTCTCGCTCGCAGCCCCCTTCCACGTCGACGAGCTCGAATACGTCCTGAAACACACGGACCGCGTCGTGAAGATCCCGATCACGGGCCCGTACACGCTCATGGACTGGTCCTTCGACGAGACCTACGCGCGGGACGTGGGCGGCGTGGGCCGCGCGGCGGACCGCGAGGCGCGGCGCCGCGCCCGGGCCGAGTTCCTGTCCGACATCGCGGGGAAGGTCCTTCGGCCGAACATCCAGGCGCTGGTCGACGCGGGCGCAACGTGGGTCCAGATCGACGAGCCGGGCGTCACGACGAAGCCGGACGAGGTCGACCTGTTCGTCGACGCGTTCAACGAGGCGACGCGCGGGATCGACTGCCGGTTCACCGTGCACATCTGTTTCAGCGACTACTCGCGGCTCTTCCCCGATACGAAACGGATGCGGAACTTCCACGGATACGCCCCCGAGTTCGCGAACCGCGACGCGACGAAGGCCGGCGTCGCCGCGGGAGACCGGCCGGGGTACCACGCCCTGGACCAATTCGCCGACCCGAAGGTCGTCCCCACGGTCGGCCTCGGCGTGGTCGACATCCACCGCGACTTCGTGGAGCCCGCGACCCTCGTACGGGACCGCATCCTCTACGGCGTGAAGGTCCTCGGAGGCCCCCAGCGCGTCTACCCGTCCGCCGACTGCGGGCTCCGGACGCGCACGTGGGAGGTCTCGTGGAAGAAGCTCAAAGCGCTGTCGAAGGGCGCGCGCCTCGCCGAAGAGCGGCTCACGGCACGAGGGAAGGCGCGGAGGAAATAGATGCGGCGCGACCTCCTCGACATCCTCCGTTGCCCGGTCGACAAAGCGGAGCTCACGCTCGAGGCCGTCCGCGAAGAATCGGGCGAGGTCCTCCACGGAAGCCTCACGTGCGCCAAATGCGGCTTCCGGTACCCGATCGAGGACGGGATCCCGAACCTGCTTCCGCCCGAGCTGCAACGGCCTCCCTGAACAGTCCGTCCGGAATCGCTTCTGTGAGCGTTGACGCTCGGGGGTCCGGGCCGGTTCAAAGCGAGAAGGATGGGTGGTGCGGTGGCCTTTTGGGCCGTGGCATGAGGGAGTGTCCGGTTTTTTGTGTACGGCGAGTGGTCCCAGACGTGAAGACCGCGTGAGACGATGCCGACAGCCGAAACGGTGACAAGGAAGACGAAGAAGGATATCCCGACCGACGTCCTGGACGA
>JBQTJL010000421.1:0-2146 GCA_052387135.1 Methanobacteriota archaeon
AGGTCGGCCTTCTGCTGGGCGGTGAAGCGGCGCCGGCGTTGGCTGGTCATGTGCGGCCCTCCTGGCCTGGCCGATGCACCTGGCCGGACTTGGCCGTTTGCCCTCCCCTATTCACTGGTGCGGAGCAAGCCCGCGTCGTCGTCGAGGATCTGGACGGCTTCGAGGCGGAGGTTTGCTGGGGGCACGGCGCCTGGGGCGAGGTCGATGATGCTGAAGTTGGACGCGTTCGGGTAGATCTCGTTCCGGATGACGCCGGTTCGGACGGGTGTCGTGTAGCGGACGATGTCGCCGTGGACGGTCGTGGCGCTTCTACCGCCGAAAATGAACGCGAAGGGCGCCGCAAAGACCGCGCTCGTCTCGCGCCGCGGCGCCGGGAGCGGCAACTCGGAGTCCGTGACCGTGCCCGTGACGGGGTCGAACCGGGAGACTTCGGCGCGGACGCCGGCTCCGTGTCCACCAAAGACGTATGCGGAGGCGCCATCCCAGACGGCGCTCGTCCATCCCAACCCCTGCGGCAGGTGCGAGGGAAGAATGATCGTCTCGTTTGTGTGCGGGTCGTAACGAACGATCTGGTCGAGTTGCACGATGTTCGGGGACTGCCAGCCTCCACCCGGAAGTGGGACGTAGCCCGTTCCGCCGAAGACGTACGCATATTGCCCATCGAACACGGCACTCGTATACGCGCGAGGGGACGGCAGCGGACCGACACTCGTGGCGGCTCCGGTCAACGGGTTGTACCGGAAGATGTGCGCAAGGAAGTTTCCGTTGTCTCCACCGAAGACGTAGGCGCAACCGCCGGGACACCCGGTGAGGGGGAGGTCGCGCGGGTCCCAGATCGCGCTCGCTCCCGCCAACGCGGCGGGCAGGAGGCCGACGCGTACGGCCGTCCCGGCTACTGGGTCGAACCGAACGATCTCGTTCGACGGGATCGTGGTGCCCGGCGAAAACGACGCGAACCCTCCGAACACGTAGGCATGCGTGCCGGTCCATACGGCGGCCGTGCCGTATCGAGCCGACGGCAGCGTGGCCGCCATGAGCGAGACTTGGTTCGCCGCCGGGTCGTACCGCACGATCTGCTCGCCGGCGGAGCCCACGAAGCTTTGGCCGCCGAAGACGTACGCGTGCGTCCCGGTCCAGACCGCGCTTGTCGCGCTCCGCGCCGGCTGAGGAAGCGAGTTGGCCACGACGGGGAGGGTGGCGTTCACGACGGTCCCGTTCGTCGCGACGGGCATGCCGCGCTCGGGCACGCTGAGGGCGACGTGCCGACTGGCAGCCCGCCCAAAGACGGCCTCGGCGTCGGCAAGCGCGGCGGCGCGTGCGGCGTCCGTGGTCGCGTTCGCGTAGGCCGTTTGTGCCTCGCCGAGATCGGCCAAATCGTTCGGCTCGAACAGCGTGGTCCAGTTCGTCCGGAACGTCGAGCCGAGCGGCGCACAAGTGCGGCTCCAGGTCCAAGCCGCGACCGCGTCGGATACGAGGCCCATGTGGGTCTCTTCGATGTGGGGGATCAGGTCGGCCTCGCACCAAGCGTGCGCCGCCGAGACGTTCTCGCGAAGGAGCAGCGGGTCTTCGCAATCGGCGGCCGCCAAGGATGATACGGAGAGGGGATCGCTAGATGGAAGGATGCGGCAGCGAAGGACGGCTGCGCCGGCGTAGACGACGCGCAGCGGATCCGGCTCGGGCACTGGCGGCAGGGGCTCCGTCGCGTCGATCGGTGGCGGGCTCGTCGCGTCGTGCGGCTTCGTCGTGAGCTTGAACAAGGTCGCGTTGGCCGAGTGGATCCGGTCGAAGCTCGCGTGGGTCCCGTTCGAGGGAAGCTTGAGTCGCCATTTGCTCGCGTGCTGCTCGGTAGCGCCTTCGATCCACGTCACATCGAGCCCGTAGTCGAAGATTCGAGGCGCGGCGGCACAAGGTAGGATGAGGGTCTGCGTCTTGAGGCGGCAGAGGACGAGGGTCGTCCAGTTTTGTCCTAAGTCGTCGCGTCGGTGCCGCCATGCGGTTGCTTCGCCGGGTTTTCGCGTGCCGGCGTCGACGAAGGAGAGTTCTACGAGACCCAAGACGGGATCGTTCGGAATCACGATCGACCAGTTGTTCGGCGGGTCCGTGTCGCTTGCGTCGAAGAATTGGGCGCGAAGACAAGAATCGTCCG
>JBQTJL010000422.1:0-8635 GCA_052387135.1 Methanobacteriota archaeon
GACGCGATGCGTCGCGAAGCCGAGGAACATCTCGGGACGCTGGCACCCCTCGGGCTGCCGGTGACGCTCGTGCCGTGGATCCCGGAACGCCGGGGTCGCCTCGGACGCATCGCGGGACTCCTCCGGAGGCCGCCCGGATGAGGCTCTTGAAGGAGCTTTCGCGGCGCGACCTCGTGGTTTTCCTCGGGCCCGGCGGGGTCGGGAAGACGACGACGGCGGCGGCCGCGGCGCTCGAGGCCGCAAAGACCCGGAAGACGCTCGTCCTCACCGTCGACCCCGCCCGACGGCTCGCGGACGCGCTCGGCGTCACGGTCGGGAACGAGGCGACGCCCGTCGAGGGCGGGCTCTCGGCGATGATGCTCGACACGAAGGTGGCGCTCGACCGCCTCGTCCTGCGGCACGCGCCGGACCCGGACCGCGCGCGCCGGATCCTCCAGAGCCGCTTCTATCGGCAGCTCTCGGACGCGTTCGCGGGCTCGGAAGAGTTCGTCGCGATGGGCGCCCTGGACGACATCCTCGCGCGCCGCGAGTTCGACCTCGTCGTCGTCGACACGCCGCCGTCGCAGCACGCGGTCGACTTCCTCACCGTGAACGACCGGCTGCTCCGCGTCTACGAATCCGGAGCCGTCCGCTACCTCGTGCGCCCCACCGCGGTGCTCCGCCTTGCCGGCGGCCGGCTCGTGCAGGCGGCCTCGCGGTTCACGGCGCAGGGCTACGTCGACGAGGTGGTCGAGTTCCTCCTCCTCTTTGACCGGATGTTCCTGGAGATGGAGCCGAGGGTGCGACGGATGCGGGAGATCCTCTCGGACCCCGCTCGGACCAGCCTGAACCTCGTGCTCGCCCCAGAGTTCGATTCGCTGCATGAAGGAGAGGCGATGGTCCGCGAGGTCGCACGGAGGACCGGCCTATCGTTCTCGAGCGTCGTCGTGAACCGGGTCTTCCCGGCCCGCCGGTCGGGGGCGCCGCGGGGCGAGGGCCCGGTCGCCGAGGTCCTTGCGTTCTACGACGCGCTCGCGGCCTGGCAGGCCGAGGCGCTCGCGTACGCGCGGCACGCGCTCGCGGCCGAGGTCGTCGTCGCACCGGCGATCCCCGGGTCCGTGCACGACGTGGACGGCCTCCGGCGCCTCGCGGACGGCCTGTTCCGTGGGCGCCCTATAGACTTATAGGACGGGCCACGATTCGAGGCCGCATGGGCCCGGAACCGGTCCGCGAGGCGGTACCCGACCGCGTCGACGAGGAGCGCTGGCTCGCGTTCTGGGAGGACGAGCGGATCTACCGCTACGACCCGGCGAGCCCTCGGCCGGTCTTCTCGATCGACACGCCGCCGCCCACGGTCTCCGGCCGCATGCACATCGGGCACGCGTACTCGTACAACCAGATGGACTTCGTCGCGCGCTACAAGAGGATGCGCGGCTACAACCTCTTCTACCCGTTCGGCTTCGACGACAACGGTCTTCCGACGGAGCGGCTCACCGAGCGCGAGACCGGCGTCCGCCTCCACGACGTGGGCCGCAAGGAGTTCATCCGCCGCTGCCTCGAAGTGACGCAACGGTACGAGGCCTCGATGGAGGAATCCTGGCGACGGATCGGGACCTCCTGCGATTGGTCCCTCGTCTATCGCACGATCGACGACCTTTCGCGGAAGACCTCCCAGCGGTCGTTCCTGCTTCTTGCAAACGAGGGCCGCGCCTATCGTGCGGAAAGGCCCTCGATCTGGTGCCCCGAGTGCGCGACCGCGATCGCGCAGGTCGAGGCCGAGGACCGCGAGCTTCCCTCCACGTTCAACGACATCACGTTCGACCTTGCGGGACCCGCCGACGCGGGCCCCGGCGGCGAGCGGCACGGCGACCGGCTGGTCCACCGCGAGACCGGGCCGGACGGCAAGGAGGAATACCACTACCATCAAGGCGCCGACGCGAAGATCGTGGTCTCGACGACGCGGCCCGAGCTCATCCCGGCCTGCGTCGCGGTCTTCGTGCATCCCGCGGATCCGCGCACGCGCCACCTCGTAGGCCGCATGGTCCGGGTGCCGCTCACGGGGCACGAGGTCCCGATCCTTGCGAGCGACCGCGTGGACAAGGAGAAGGGCACCGGCGTCGTGATGTGCTGCACGTTCGGCGATCTTACCGACATCGACTGGTGGGCCGAGCACAAACTTCCCCTCCGGATCGCGATCGACCCGCACGGCCGGATGACGCGGGTCGCGGGCCCGTACCACGAACTGAAGATCGAGGACGCCCGGAAGAAAGTGCTCGCGGACCTCGACGGGGGCGGGCGGCTCCTCCACCAGGCGAAGATCACGCACGCGGTGAACGTGCACGAACGCTGCGGGACGCCGGTCGAGTTCTTGGTCACGAAGCAATGGTTCGTCTCGTACCTTGACCAGCGGGACGCGTTCCTTGCGCGGGGCGCGGCCGTCCGCTGGCACCCGGACTACATGAAGGTCCGGTACGACAACTGGGTGAAGGGCCTCAAGTGGGACTGGTGCATCTCGCGCCAGCGCTACTTCGGCGTGCCGTTCCCGGTCTGGTATTGCGCAAAGTGCGCGACCGTGAAGTTCGCCGAGGAGTCCGAGCTCCCGGTCGACCCCCTCGACACGAAACCGGCGACCGCGTGCGGCACGTGCGGCGGCGCCGACTTTGCGGGCGAAAAGGACGTGATGGACACGTGGGCGACCTCGAGCCTCACGCCGCAGATCGCGCTCCGGTGGGTCGAGGGCGCGCCCGCGTGGACAAAGTGCTACCCGATGGACCTTCGGCCGCAGGCGCACGAGATCATCAGCTTCTGGGCCTTCAACACGATCGTGAAGTCCCACTTCCACCACGGGAAGGTCCCATGGGGCGACATCATGATCTCGGGCTTCGTGAAGCTCGGCAAGGGAAAGAAGATGTCGAAGTCGAAGGGCGAGGTGATCGAACCCCTCGAGGTGATCCGGGAGCACTCCGGCGACGCGCTGCGGTACTGGTCCGCGACCGGCGCGCAGCTTGGCGAAGACATCATCTGGAACCCGAAGGACCTGACCCGCGCGCAGCGGCTCGTGACGAAGCTCCGCAACGTGAACCGCTTCATCGCGCGCTCCGTCCCCTCGATGCCGCCGGCCCCGAAGGCGTCGGACCTCCACGCGACGGACCGCTGGGTGCTCGCAAAGTACGCCGAGGCGGTCGAGGCCGCGACCCGGCTCTGGGACGAATACGACTACAACCGCGCCGTGAAGGTCGCCGAGGACTTCCTCTGGCACACGCTCGCGGACCACTACGTGGAGCTCGTGAAGCACCGCGTGTACCAGGCCGACGACCGCGTCGCAAAGTGGGTCCTCGCGACGGTCGGGCTCGGGACGACGAAGCTCCTCGCCCCCGTGCTCTGCTTCGTCACCGAGGAGATCTACCAGGAGCACTACCGCGCGGGAGAGGGCGCAACGAGCGTCCACGTCGCGGCGTGGCCGACCATGCCCCCGTACCCGCTCGAGGGGGCGGACGAAGGCGCGCTCGTCGCGGAGGTCGTCGCGGCGGTGCGGGCCTGGAAATCCGAGAAGGGGTTCGCGCTGAACGCCCCGATCCCGGAGATCGAGGTCGTGCCGGGACCGCACGAGGCGCTCCTTCGGCGCGAAGAGAATGACATCGCGGCCCCGTCCGGGGCGCCGGGCCTACGGTTCGTCGGCGCCTCCGAGGTCCGCGAGGAGGTCGTCGGCCTGAAGCCGAACCTCGCGCTCGTCGGCCCGCGGTTCAAGGAGAAGGCGGGGGCCATCGGAAAGGCGCTCGAGGGCTTGGAGCCCGTGAAGGCCGCGAAGGACCTTGCGACCGGCAAGCTCCACGTGCCCGTGAACGGCGAGGGCGTCACGCTTTCCGGCGACGAGGTCCGCATCGAGCGACGGCCCACCTTGCACGGGAAGAAGGTCGACCTCGTGCGGGTCCGGGACGTGGTGTTGCTTTTGCGGGTCGAATAGGAACGAGGAACGAGGAACGGGGAACGAGGAAGGACCGGAGTTCTCCGCGGGAGTTTCCTCATTCCTCGTACCTCGTACCCCATCCCCGTACCCCATACCCCGTACCCCGTGCCTACCACCACGTTTCGACATTCCGATAGTAATCCGGCTCCCGGTCCGGATGCTCGCGGTCGAACGCGACGTAGCGCGCGCGAAGACGCCGCCACCGCGAGGCGGGGACGCGGACCGGTTCGTGCGGCATCTCCCACAAGGCGCGCTCGACGGCCCAGACGTTTCCCGGGGCGGTGCGCCATCGCACGCGCGACGGAAGGCCGGAGAGGTCGAGGAGCCCCCACGACCGGATGCGGCCGTGCTCGTCCACATACGGGTCGTAGTAGCTCATCACGAGCGAGCGGAGGTCCCCGAAGACCGGCCGTCGGCCGTGGAGCCCGGGCGTCCCCGATTTGCCGACGGCGCCCCATCGCAGGTCCGGACCCCGGAACGCGAACGCGACGTGGTCGAGCCCGTCCACCGACTCGAGATCGAGAAGCCGCGGCCGGTGGCCGTGCCGCTCGAGGATCGCGGCCGCGGCGAGGGCCCCTTCGATGCAGTGCGCGCGACCGTGCCGGACGACTCCGCGGAACGACCGGAGCGTCTCCCCGTCATCCTCGTCGTTGTAGGGCATCGACCGCAGCCAGCGCTGGACGGCTCGGGGGGTGCGGAGCTCCTCGATCAAACGGCTCTCGCCCTCACGATACCGGCCATCCACAGGAAGGCCACCGTCCGCCGACGTCAAAACCGTGACGAATCGCGCTCGCGGGGGCCAAGCCCCTCCCCGTTCGCGGCCGGAGTTGGGGTCAAGCCCCCACGAAGGCCGCGAACGCGCGAGCCGTCGGCGCTCAAACTCCGTTAGGAAACTGCCTATCACCTCGGACCCCAACGAACCATCGGCAACACCTCCGTGGCCGCGGACGGCAACTCCGCGGCCGCGCCTCTTTTTTCCTTCTTGAAGGCTCTCCGAGCATCCTTTGAACATACGATCTCGCGAGGCGGTGGAGAAAAGAAACCGTTAAGGCCGGCGACACGGACGGTCCGGCCATGGGTTGCCGTGCTTTCGTGCTATTCGGACTGCTGTTCCTCCTTCTCCCGGTCGGGGTGACGCAAGGCTTCGGGATGGTCCGCTACTCGGTGGACACGACCGCGGCCCGCGAGGATTCGGTCCTCTGCGTGAAGGTCGAGTCGGCCGAGGACGGGGCCGCGATGGTCACGCTGTTTCCCTGCCTCGGCGCCGACGATTCCGTTCCCGGCGTCGCCCGCACCCCGTTGAACGCGTTCTCCGCCCTCGCCGGCGACACGCCGCCGGTCGTCGAGACGGAAGGCTGGGGGGCCCGATCCACCACGGAGGGCCTGCGGGTATCCGCCCGCGGACGCGCGACCGACGCCGACTGGCACGACCAGACGGCCCTCGGCGGCATCGAACGCGTCGAGGCGAAGGTCCTCGACGCTGCTCGACGGGGCGTCACGGGCTGGCGCTCCGCCGCGGCCGCGGACGGCGCGTTCGACTCCGGCGAGGAGGAGTGGTCCGTCGCGATCACGGCCGACCTTCAGTCCGGCGCCTACTATCTTACGGTCCGCGCGTTCGACGGGAACGTGTGGGGCCGGATAGAACCGCAACGCTTCGAGGTCCGGGGGACGGATCCGTGCACGCCGTGCGCGCCCTCGTCCTGATCCTGTTCGTTGCCGCGCCGGCGGCCGATGCCGGCCCGGTGACGGACCTCTTCGATTCGATCGACGCCTGCCGCCCGTCGTGCGAAGTCGGGACCGGCGACGTCGCCGTCCCGACGCCCGCCCTGGGCGTCCCCGTCGCAGGTCCGGGGCCCGCGGTCGACGGCCCCGACCCCGACGGCGTCATCGGTTCGTGCGAAGGCGACGCCGCACCGGCCGGCGGCCGCGGCGCTCCGGTGCTTCGCGAGGCCCGCTCGACGAAGGATGCCGCACCCGACGCCGGGGCGGTCCCCGAAGCCTCCCTCCGGTTCGCGGCGTACGCTCCGCAGGCGACCGTACCCTGCACCGTCCGCCAGTCCCAGACGATCGCGGTGCCGGACGCGAAGGCCGCGTCCGAGGAGACCGCGGAGGATCCGTCGTCGACGCCGCGGGCCCTCGCCTCGGGGTCGGACCTCGTCGAGGTCGACGTGGCGCACGAGGGCCTCGTCGCGGTCGAAGCGACGAACACGGTCCGGGCCCCCGACTCCGACGACCCTGCGGGCGCGGACCCCGCAAGGAAGGAGGCCGAGCCCGTCGTCTCGCCGTCGGCCGAGCACGCGGCGCTCGTGGGCCCCCGGGCCTACGCGGCGAGCGCCCTCCCGACCTCCGCGCCGCACGCGCCCGCCGCGGCCGCCGGGGACCTCGTCGCGTCCTTCTCCGTGCCGGCCGCCATCCCGGTCGCCTCCGCGGTCGCGGAGCGCCCTACGTCGGTCCCGCCCCGGGTGCCCCTCGCCGTATACGTCGTCGTGGGGCTCGCCGCGGCGCTCGTCGCCCTCTACAGTCGCATCGCCGGCGACCGCGCGACCGAGCACGCGCTCCGCGCCGCCCTCTACGAGCGCGTCCGCGCGGGCGCGGGTGTGCAGGCGGCCGACCTTGCCCGCGAGACGGCGACGCACATCACGACCGTCCTCTATCATCTCCGGCGCCTCGAGGCTTCGGGGCTCGTCCGCGCCCACAAGGCGGCGCGCGGCGTCTGCTGGACGGCCGCCGGAGCCCGGCCCGGGGCCGCCGAGCTTGCCGGGTCCCGCTCGCCGACCGGCCGGGCGCTGCTTGCCGCCGTCGCCGAGCGGCCCGGCCGCACGACCACGGACCTTGCCGCGGCGGTCGGCACCAGCGTGCAGCTCGCCCACTACCATCTCCAACGGCTCGCCCGCGCGGCCCTGCTTTCGCGCACCGAGGACGCGGGCTCGGTCCGGTGGGACCTCCCGGGCGCGGTTCAGACCGCGGTGCCTACGAGCCGGCCCACGCCGTAGGTGATCGCCGCCGCGACGGCGCCGAGGACCGCCATCTCTAGCCCAGAGCGGACGCGGGCGATCCCGCTCGCGGCCGCCTTCACCCACCCGGCCGCAAAGAGGCCGGCGAGCGACAGGCCCGTCGCCGCGACGAGCCCGGTCCCGACCGGGAATGCGAGGAACGGCGCCACCGGGAGGACCGAACCCACGACGAACGCGACCATGATGAGCCCCATCGCGACGATTGGGTTCCGTCCCGACTCGGCGCCGACGCCGAATTCTTCGCGCATCATGAACTCGACGAAGCGGTCCTCGTCCGAGGCGACCGCGTCGACCGCCTTATCGAGGACCTCGCCGGAGAACCCTTTCGTTTCGAGCATCTCCCGAAGCTCGATCCGCTCAAGGTCCGGCCAGGAGCGGATGTGCTGGCGCTCCCGCGCCGCCTCGGAGGCGTAGTATTCGGCCTGCGACTTCGTCGAAAGGTACTCGCCGAGGCCCATCGCGAGGGCGCCGGCCGACGCCGCCGCGATCCCCGCGATCGCGACCTCGCGCGAGGCGAACGCCGCGCCCACGACGCCGGCGACCACCGCGTAGACCGAGACGAGGCCGTCGTTGAACCCGAGGACGATGTCCCGGACGTAGTTCCGGACGGCCGCGCGTTCGCCTGCCTCGACGCGCGCCGCGTGCCGGTGCCGCGCCTCGGGCGGCGGCCGGTGTTCCTCCTGGAGGTCCCGAAGGGTCTTCGGCGCCAATCAGCCGAGCCTCGGGGAAAACGTCTCGCCGCATTCGCTGCAGACCATCCGGCCCGACTTCCCGTGAGGGACAATCCGGCCGGTCCGGCACCGCGGACAGAACCCTTCGAGGAGCCGCCCCATCCGACCTGCATCCCTGCGGCCCGAAAAAAGCGTGTCGAGCGCCGTCGCGCCTCGAAATGTATATGAGCCGAAGGCTTGACTAATCCAGTACCACAGAAAGTTATTTATGTTCATACGCTATTGTGGACCCAGCAAATATCAACTTTGTAGTTGATTGCTGCGAAGGGTGGATTCGCGATGATGATCGAAGAACGGAAACCGGACCCGGGCCGCGTGAAGGAAGTCAAGGTCAAGATCCCGCTATCCTACCACATCAAACTCCACTCGATGAAGGTACTCACGGGAAAGCAGATCTCGGACACCATCACCGACGCGCTCCACGAGTACTTCGCGGCCTATCACGCCCGGACGGCCGACACCGTCGGCGTGGGCGAGATGCCGGGGCACTCCCCTCCGTCCTTCCACTGATCCAAGCCTCCCATAAGCCTCCGTTCTCTTTTTTTTCCACCTCTTCTGACCAGATTTAAGAAGAGCCCTCTCAATGCGGCCCCGTGAAGGCGGTCGAGCCGGTCTCCACTCAACATCACATGGAGAAGACGGCGCGCATCAGCAACGCGATCTTCCGCGCTCCCCCGATGGCGCCGACGATCGCCGCGACGGTGCTCCTCTCCGGCCTCGTGGGCCTGGCCGTCGCGCCGACGCCCGACGGGGTCCTCCTCGGCGTCGAGCTCCTCGGGGTCCCCGCGGTCGTCGCCGGCCTCCTTTCGGCCGCCGCCGCGAACGCTCTCGGCGGCACGTTCTACCTTCGAAGGTCCGTGTTCCTCGCCGGGCTCCAGACGGTCGCGGCGGGGGCCGCGATCGCGCTCGCACGACCGCTCGAAGCGGGCCTCGGGGTGGGGTTC
>JBQTJL010000423.1:0-5327 GCA_052387135.1 Methanobacteriota archaeon
TGAGCTGGACCACGATCGGGTGCGCCTCGTCCTCCCGGACGGACGCGTGGCCGCGGATCGCGCGGAGCATCGCCTCTCGGACCTCGTCCGGGTCGCTCCCGTACGCGACGCCCACGTCGATCTGGACGCGGTAGGTGAGGTCGGGCCGGTGCAGGTTCACGACGCGGCGGCTCGCAAGGAGGTTGTTCGGGAGAACGATGAGCTGGTGCCGACGGTAGTGGTAGAGCCGGGTGCTCCGCAGGCCCACGTGGTCGACGCGGCAGACCTCGCCCGTCTCGAGCTCGATGTCCTCGCCTTCGTTGAACGGCTGGTCGAGCATGAGGTAGACGCCCGAGAAGAAGTTGCTCAAGGTGTCCTGCGCCGCGAACGCAAGGACCATCGAGACGACGACGCCGCCCGCGACGAAGACCGTAAGGTCGACGCCGAACGTCTCCAGCGCGTAGAAGATCCCCGCGAGCACCACGACGACGACGGCGACCTTCCGGAGGATCGGGATGAGGACATCGTCGAGCTTCGTCTCGGTCCGGCCGGCCACCTGCTCGCTGTAGTAGTAGAGGAGGCTGTCGGCGACCCGGTAGAGGACGAGGAGGACCGACACGAAGAGCGCGACCGAAAGCAGCGTGACCGTCGGGCCCACGAACGCGGGGTGCGGGAGTTCGAGCACGGCGTCGCGGAGCCCCCAGAGGACGATCGCAAGGAACACCGGCGTCCGCATCTTCCCTACGATCTCGCGGTTCACGCGGCGGCTCGCGCCCGCGGTGAGCCGCCCCACGACGCCCGCAAGGAACGGGAGGACGACGAGTGCCACGAGCCCCCAGACCACGATGTCGAGGAGCACGACGCCGTAGGCGCCGTCGAGCGGCGGCGGAAGCGGGTTCGGAAGGATCCCGAGCACGCGGTCCGTGCCGCGGGGCTCGACGACGAGGACGGTCTCGTTTGCGACGAGAAGGTCGAGCGACGAGTTCACCGCAAGGAACGCGACCGCGATCTCGGCGCGGCCGGCCGCGACGTCGGGGAGCCTTCGGACCTCGACCGCGACCTCGGCGGATTCGCCGGGTTCGAGCGTCGTCCGCGCCGGAAGGGACCGCGCGTCGTAGGCGGGGCCGGCGCCGGAGATCGTGACGGCGACCAGGAGCTCGGCCGTCGGATGGTGGTTCGCGACGCTCCACGTGAACGTCTCGGTCGCGTCCGGGCGGAGCCGCGCTTCGGTCGCAAGCGGCGACTCGACGACGAACGTGTCCGAGGCCTGCCCCGCGACAAGGGGCGCGCCGGCGAGCGCGAAAAGGACCGCGACGGCGGCCCGGCGCCGCGCCCGCTGCCCGGTCCGCCGTGGGATCATGGGAGGAGCGAACGGCGGGCCCGTCAAAAAAGCTTCTTTAACCTTCCTGTACGGCGGGCGCCCGTGGACGGCGGGCGGACGGAAAGGTTCTTTATACGCGGAGTCGACCGGGAGGCGGGAGCATGCGGGTCGCCGTCTTGTGCCTTTCCTTGGCCGCCTTGGCCTTCACGCCGTCCGCGGCGGCGTGGATCTGCATCGGCAACGATGTCGTCTGCTCCGAGGTCGAATACGTGCGCGGCGGCGGGCTCCAGCAAGACGCGCTCCGGCTCGCGGGCGAGGCCGGCGAGGCCGTCGCAAAGAGGCGCGAGTCGGCCGAAGACGACCTGTCGCAGCACGAGGTCCCCCCGCCCTCCACGCTCGCGATCGCGGCCGCGTCGATCGCCGAGTCGCCCGAGGCCCGCGCAGGGGCCGCCCTCGTCCGCACGACCGCGAGCGGCTCCGCCGTCTCTGGGATCGAGACGCCCACGGTCGACCCTGAGGTCCCTTCCCTCGTTCCCGAACCCTCGCCGCCCGAACCGGACGCGCTCCTTGGCGCGCTGGCCCCACTCGTTTCCTCCGCCCGGCAGCGCCCCGCAGGGACCGTCGGCCCGCTCGCCCCGAACGGCCGGTCGTGGTCCGGCTCGTCGGGCACCGCGGTCGAGGTCGTAGGCGTCGCACGGCGGGCCGAACCCGGCGCGACCGTCCTACGAGCGCCCGGGTTCACGGTCCAGAACGCCGGCGCCGGCTTCCGGGCCGCCCCGTCGATGCCGGGAGCCGCGTGGCTCTCCCACGGCGACCCTTCGACGACGATGTACGTGATCGCGGGAAGCCTCCTCCTCCAAGCCCACTACAACGCCGCGCTCCACCACCTTCGGATCCTCGTCCGGTTCGGCTACCTCCAACGGAGGACGCTCGGGCCCCACGTCCGCTACTTCGAGAACGGCGGCCGCCTCGACCCTCGGGACGAGCGCGTCCTTTCGGCGCTCGCCCGCCGCGAGAACGGGCCCCTCGTCCGGCTCGTCGCCGCGCGACCGGGCCTGCGCCAGAAGGACCTTGCGGCCGGCCTCGGCCTTGCGAAGTCGACCGTTTCCCGCCGCGTGGGCCTCCTCGTCGACGAGGGGGTCCTCGAGGCCGGCGCCGGCGTGAGCCTGTCGCAGCGGGCGGCGGAAGCGTTCCGGAAGGCGGGCAACGCTTATCTAGGCGGCCCTCCAATGGAGTCGGGCTCCGGTACGAAGAGTCCCGTGACTCCCGAGTGATCGGGACTGCAAGACCGCGAGCGACACGGGCGGCACCGGATGGGCTCCCGCACGACCACGCGTCCGAACGGGCGCGGCTTGATTGCGGGCCAAGGTACCGTCCTACAGAACGCCCGGCACGGGTCAGGAACGGGAGACCGCTTCTCGCGGACTAGGAACGCGCCTGTTATGTGTCGGGCACACTTTATACTTACTTTGTAAGTACTAGTTCACAAGGGGAAGGCGTCCTTCAGCTTCCACGCGATGATGGCGTAGCCGAGGAGCAGCATCAAGAGCGACAGGATCCAGGCGAAGAAGAGGAAATCCGCGCGCCGCTCCGGATCGTTCCAGACGCGGGCGACCCGGTCCTCGAGGCTCACGGGACCGCCATCCATCGTTTTCGGGAAAAACCTTGGGGAACGTTGCGGGGACACGACCTGGCCCGAATCACGGCGGCATTCCGGGAAGACCTCGATGCGCGCCCGATGCCGGGTCCCCTTGCCGCTCGCAGGGGGGCGGTCCTCCTCAGGATGGCGGGGCGCCGCACACAGGGCGAACCGGGACCCGCCGATTGGCCAATGCGACCACAAGGCTTTTTCGGGTACCCGCGGCTCCGAGCGCGGCATGGTCCCCATGCGCGCCCTCGCAGTCCTCCTTCTTTCGATTCCCGCGTTCGCCGGCTGCCTCGGCGAAGAAGACGTGCGCCTCACCGACCGCGACCGCGGCGCGGTCGTCGCCGGCCTCGTGCCGATCGAAGGCCCGTTCGGCGCGACCGTCGAGGACGAGACGAGCACCGGCCGAGACGGCGGACACTACTTCGCCGAACGTACCGTCACGCTCCGAGGGCCCCTCGCGTTCGACCGGCTGCCCGTCTCGGTCGCGACCGTGAACGGCGACGTTTCCGTGCAGGGCGTCTCCGGTGACCGGTGGTCGGCGATCGCTCGGATCCGCGCCTCCGGCGAGACCGCGGCCGACGCCGAGGCGAACCTCGCGAAGGTCCGCTTCGTCACGGCGGACGAGGACGGAGACGTCCGGGCGCTCGTGCTCGCCGCGACGACGGACGCGCGACGGCTCGAATGGTCCGCCTCCTTCGACGTCGAACTTCCCGCCGCGATCCTCTACTCGCTCGAGGCCGCCACCGTGAACGGCGCCGTCTCGGTGGCGGACCTCCGCACGCGCGGGCTCGACGTCGAGACGGTGAACGGCGACCTTCGCGTCGAGGACTCCGAGGTCACGCGTGCCGAGGCCGCGACGACGAACGGCGACATCGACCTCCGCGTCGTTCCGACCGAAAGCGGCGAGATCGAGGCCGCGAGCACGAACGGCGACGTCCTCGTGATCCTTCCAGAAGACGGCGCCCACGGGTACGACGTGGCCGGCGCCACCGTGAACGGACGCGCCACCGTCCGGCTCACCGAAGGAGAGGCCCGAGGCGACGAGGACCACCAGACGGTCGAGTTCCGCACGCGGGGCTACGACGTCCGCGAGGTCCGCACCGACGTCGACCTTGCGACGACGAACGGCGACGTCATGGTGGAGCCCGCCTGATGGGGATCATCGACATCTCGCCCCCGCTTTCGGGCCGGCGCCCGAACTGGCCGGGCGACCGGGCGTTCGAAAGCGGATGGACGCTGGAGGTCGCGCGCGGCGACTCCTGCAACGTCGCCCACTTTGCGACGAGCTGCCACGCGGGCGCGCACGTCGACGCGCCGCGGCACTTCCTCGAGGAGGGCGCGACCGTGGACGAGGTCCCGCTCGGCGCGTTCCTGGGCCCCGCCGAGGTCGTCGACGCGCGAGGCGCCCCGTCCGTACTCGAGACGCAGCTTTCCGGGATCGACACCCGCCTTGCCCCGCGCATCCTGTTCCGGACCGACACGCATCTCGACAAGACCCGCTTCCCGGCCTCGTTCGCCTCGATATCAGCCGGCGCGGCCCGGCTCCTTGCCGAGGAGGGCGCGGTCCTTGCCGGTATCGACACGCCGAGCGTCGACCCCGTGGACAGCAAGGGGTTCGAGGCCCACCGGATCCTCGCGCGCTCCCGCGTCCAGATCCTCGAAGGGCTCGACCTCTCGATGGTGCCGCCCGGCCGCTACGAGCTCGTCGCGCTTCCGCTGCGCCTCGAGGGGCTCGATGCGAGTCCGGTGCGGGCCGTTCTTGTCGAACGCGACGGACGGAGATGAGGGGAGATGACGGAAATGGCGACGGAAATGAGGAGAGAAAACATGTTGATTCATTTCCGCCATATCCGCCATATCCGTCATCTCCGACGCAGGAAGGACTAAGACTCCGCCCACGCGTCCCGTCCCGATGCGCGCGGGGGCCTCGATCGACGCGGTCGCGACGGCCGTCCCGGAACACCGCGTCCCCCAGTCCGCGATGCGCGCGCGGGCCGAAGAGGTGCTCTCCGCGCTGGATCCGTCGCTTCTCCGGTACCTTACCGTCTTCGACAACGCAGGGGTCTCGACGCGCCACTTCGTGCACCCGATCGACTGGTACCTCGAAGAGCGCGGGTGGGCCGAACGGACCCGCGAGTTCCTCGACGCGGGCCTCTCGCTTGCCGAGCGGGCGTCGCGCGACGCGCTCTCCGGGAGCGACCTTCGCCCGGAGGACGTGGACGGCGTCGTGTTCGTGACGTCGACCGGCATCGCCGCCCCGAGCCTTGATGCGCGGCTTGCGAACCGGCTCGACCTGCGGCCGGACATCGTACGCGCCCCGCTCTGGGGATTGGGATGCGCGGGCGGCGTGGCCGGGCTCGCGCGGGCCGCGGACCTTGC
>JBQTJL010000424.1:0-4127 GCA_052387135.1 Methanobacteriota archaeon
CAAGGGGGCCCTGATGAACGCGAAGGTGCTGCGGCTCGTCGAGCTCGGAGAAGAGAAGGGCTTCGAGATCGGCGAAGCGTCGGGGACCCAGAGCGGCGGCATCCGCCTCGTCCTCTCACGGGACGACGACCACGAGACGCTCGAGTTCGCCTTCTACGAGCTTCCCGCGATCTTCCAGGCGACGCAGGTCGAAGGCGTCGGCGGGTAAGTATTTTCTACTTATTTAGTACGTACTTCCGTCGAGAGCGCGACCGCGACGGCGGCAACGAGGCAGAACCCGGCCGCGGCCTCGAACGCGGAGGCGGTGCCGAAGGCGTCCGCAAGAAGTCCGCCCCCGAGCGCGCCGATCCAATACCCCGAGTCGCGCCAGAACCGGTAGACCCCGAGCGCCGACGCGCGCCAGCCCGCCTCCGCCGAGTCCGAGACGAGCGCCAAGAGGACCGGATACGCCATCGCGGTCCCGATCCCGGTGACCAGCGCCGAGAGGACGTACCACGGCGTCCCGGGCGCCACCGTGAACGACAGCGTCCCGAAGCCTTGGAGAAGGAGCCCGGGCACGATGAGACGCCGCCGCCCGACGCGGTCGGAGAGCGGGCCGAAGACGAGCTGGCTTGCCCCCCATGCGGCAGGGTACAGGGCCGCGACGAGCCCGATCGTCGCGACCGGGACGTCCCGCGCGGCAAGGAACAACGGAAGGAGCCCCCACAGCATCCCGTCCTTCAAGTTCGTGCCGAGCCCCGCAAGGCTTGAGGCGGCGAGGCGCCGGTCCTCGAACGTGCACTTCTGGAAGACGGCTCCGAGCGGCAGCGTGCTCCTGCCCCCGCGCCCGCTCCCGCCGGGCCGCGTCTCGCGCGTAAAGGACGAGAGCACGAGACCGACCGCCGCGAGGGCCACTCCGATGTAGAACGGTTCGGGGCGGAGTCCGTACCGCGCCGCGGCGAGCCCCGAGACGAACGCGATCGAGGCGACGCCGATGTAGCCTGCGAACTGGTTCAGGCCGAGGACGAGGCCGCGCTCGCCGGGCCGCGCAAGGTCCACCTTCATCACGACCGTCATCGACCACGCGAGGCCTTGGTTCACGCCGAGGAGCACGTTCGCAAAGAGGATCCATTCCCAGCTCGGCGCCCACATCACAAGGAGCGGGACCGGGATCCCGACGAGCCAGCCGGCAAGGAGCACGCGCCGTCGTCCGAGGCGCTCCGAAAGCTCGCCCGCAAGGAAGTTCACGATGGATTTCGAGATCCCGAACGTGACGATGAACGAGATCGCGGCCGCCTTCGACGCGATGCCGAAGTCTTCCTCCGCGATCAAGGGCAGGATCGTC
This sequence comes from Methanobacteriota archaeon, assembly GCA_052387135.1. GTDB lineage: Archaea > Thermoplasmatota > SW-10-69-26 > JACQPN01 > JBQTJL01 > JBQTJL01. The sequence goes on from JBQTJL010000424.1 coordinate 1,325, forward strand.
CGCTCGAGCCCGACCATGCCGCCGACGAAGGCGTTCACGAGGGCAAGGTGGAGGATCTGCCGGTTCACGGCAGGCGAACCCGCTTCGGTCTATAAGCGCTGCCGCTTTCCGACGGCCCCGGCGACGAGTGCCACGAGGAGGATCGCAAGGAGAGGCGCCGCCGGCATCTCGCGCGCGACGATGTTCGCCTCGTAGCCCAGCATCTCGAGCCGACCGACGTCCCCGTCGAGGGGAATCGCGCGGGCCTTGTCAAAATACGGCGACTTCGAGAGAAGGACCGGGTCGCGGGCGACGCGGACCGCGGCCTCGACGTTGAGGAGGCCCCAGCCGTAGCCGGCGTCCCACCGGTGGGGTTGGGGGCCCGCGCCGGCCGAGGTCGCAAGGAGGATCCATTTCGCCATCTCGGGCGAAAGGCGCGGGTTCACCTCGAAGAGGAGCGCCGCGGCGCCGGCCGCGTGCGGGGACGCCATGCTGGTCCCGGTGAGCGCGCCGTAGTGGTCGCCTCGGCCCGCCGTGACGGGCAGCGTGCTCGTGATCTGGACGCCCGGCGCGGACAGGTCGGGCTTCGCGCGGTCGTCGAGCGTGGGCCCCCGCGACGAGAACGAGGCGATCCGGAGGCTCTTGTCGACCGCGCCCACCGTGAGCGCGCGCGCGGCGACGCCCGGGACCCGCACCGAGCGCTCGTCGGGGCCGTGGTTCCCCGCGGCCGCGACCGTGAGGACGCCGCGGGCGGTCGCGACGTTGATCGCGCGGGAGACCGCGTCCGTGCCGTCGGTGGGCTCGCCGCCGAGGCTCATCTGCATCACGCGGATCCCGTACTCGTCCTTGCGGTCAAGGACCCAGTCGATCCCGGAGAGGACCCGCGAGGCCGAACCGTCCGTCGTGCGGTCGAACACCTTCACGTTCACGATCGAGGCGCCGGGCGCGATGCCCATGTACCGGCCCCGGGACTGGGTGCCGGTCCCGGCGACGATGCCGGCGACGTGGGTCCCGTGCCCGCCCGTGTACTCCGGCACGACGGGGACCCCGGAGCCGGGCAGCGGCGGGGACGGGGACCGGGGCGCCGTCGCGTCGTAGGACGCGATGACCTTCCGCTGGAGGTCGGGGTGGGTCCCGTCGATCCCCGAATCGAGGACCGCGACCGCGACGCCGCGACCGGAGGCGCCGCCGTTCCGGATCGCTCCGTCGCCGCGGACGAGCGGTCGGCTTTCGTCCAGTAGCGGCCACATCGGCCGGTCCGCCTCGACGAACACGACGCCGGGCGCCGCCGCGATCGCCGGGAGGAGCGTGCGGGGCGTCTCCACGAGGAGCGTGGGCACGACGCGGTATTCTTCGAGGACCGTCGCGCCGAGGATCTCGAGCGCCCTCTTCTCCGCCGCCGAAGGCGGCGCTTCATAGTCGACCAAGACGCGGAGTATCGGGGGGGCGTCGGCCAGGGAATCGTCGATACGGTCACCGTCGCCGTCGAGGCGGGACACCGTCCACCATGCGAACCCGGGGTCGCCCGGCACCCGTCCCGCGTAATCGGCGGAGGCGGATACGACCGGACCCAGGATGAGCAAGACCAGCGGTACGGCGGCTCTCGAGGCGTGCAGGCGAATCCGTCTAGTTCGACGGAGGGATTCGCTCATAAAGGCTGTGTTGCGGTCGTCGAATCCTGGGCCGTCGGCCGACGAGCGCCGCGAGCCCGAGGGCCGCCACGACGAGGACCTGCGAGAAAAGCGGAACGGCGCGTCCCGAACGTTCCGTCTCGAACGAAAGACGTACGAGCGGACTTACGTCGTCGTCCGGGACCACGAGACGGGCCGTCTCGGAAAGGGGAGGAAGCGTGAGGATGCTCGGGTCGCGGGCGGCCCGGACCGCCGCCTCGACGTCGAGGAGACCCCAACCGTAGGCGGGGTCCCATCGATGTCGATTGTCGCCGACCGCCTGCGAGCTCGCGACGAGGATGTACTTCGCGGTCGCCGGGTCGAGGGTCGCGTTCGCCGCAAACACGAGGGCCGCCGCGCCCGCGACCATCGGGCCTGCCATGCTGGTACCGCTGAGGGTTCCGTAGTATTCGCCGCGACCGGTAACGACGGGGACCGTGCTCGTCACGTCGACGCCGACCGCGACGATGTCGGGCTTCGAGCGGCCGTCGATCGTCGGTCCGCGGGACGAGAATTCACCGATGCGGAGCGTCTTGTCGACCGCACCGACCGTGAGGGCCCGCGCGGCGACGCCGGGGACCCGCACCGTCTGGGCGTCCGGACCGTGGTTGCCCGCCGCGGCGACCGTGAGGACCCCGCGCTCGGCGGCTACGTCCACGGCGCGCGAAAGGGCGTCCGTCCCGTCGGTCGGCGGGGCGCCAAGGCTCATCACGGCGACGCGCACGCCGAGCGTCTCTCGGTTCGCAAGGATCCAGTCGAGGCCCTGGAGGACGTACGAGGTGGACCCTTCGCCGTCCTGGCGGAAGACCTTGACGTTCACGAGCGACGCGCCGGGAGCGATGCCGGCGAAGCGGCCCCGGCTCTCGGTCCCGGGCCCCGCGGCGATGCCGGCGACGTGCGTCCCGTGGCCTCCGGTGTATTCGGGCACGACCGGGATCTGCTGCGCGTCGAGGAGACCGGGGATGAGGCCGCGCGGGATCGTCGCGTCGAACGATGCCACGATCTTTTCGGCGAGGTCCGGATGGTTCGGATCGATCCCGGAGTCAAAGACCGCGATCGCGACGCCTTCCCCCGTCACGTCAAGGTCCTCTCGGGCCTCGTGCGCGGGGACGAGGACGCGGGACGCGTCGAGGAGCGGGTCGATCGGGCGGTCC
>JBQTJL010000425.1:0-7814 GCA_052387135.1 Methanobacteriota archaeon
GATCGCCGCGACGGAGCGCGGATCCGTCGCGTCGAGTTCCACGGGCGTCACCTTCGGGCCCCCGCCGGGGCTCGGGCGCGCGATGTCCGCGAGCGCCACGCCCTCCACGTCGCGACGGGACGCGAGGTCGGCCGCGATCGTGCGGCCTTGGAGTCCGGCGCCGACGACGAGGAGACGCACGGCCCGGGAACGCCGCGACCGTACATAAGTGTCGTGCCGAGGCCGCGACCGTCGATCGGGGGCGGCGGATCGTGCGCGCGGTCGGCGATCGTCGTGTACAGGGGGCGAAGGGATTTGTCGGAGCAGCGTGTCAAGACGGGCGGGAACGATGGATCGCGTCCACATCGGCCTCTCGACGCAGACGCCGCTCGTCCGGTTCCTCCCGGGGGCTGCGGTCCCCGCGGACGACCGGCCGCCGCCGGGGCTCGCGGACGCGTTCCAGGAGGGCTCCGACTATGTGTTCACGCCCGGCGGAGTCTGCCGGCTGCTGCTTCCCACGGTCCGCGAATGGACGAAGGCCGGCTGGCTCGCGAAGGCCTACTGGTTCTCGCTTCAGCCCGAAGGCCCCCGCGCGGTCCGCTACGACGACCTTCCCCTCGAGATCCGGCACTTGGCACTGCCTCCACAGGGCCTCGCCGCGTACGCGCGCACCAAGGAGAAGCTGTGGCGCGACATCCACGGTCTCGGCGGTCTTCCGTTCGATCGGGACGACTTCCGCTTCTACTCGCGATACAACTGGTTCACCTCCGACGCGCTCCTTGCGCAGGACGACGGCCTCGACCTTGCCTACGTCCACGACTTCCAGCTCCTCCAGGTGGGGGGACTCTTGGGTCTTGCCGCCCCGACGGTCCTCCGCTGGCACGTGCCGTTCGTCCCCGCGCGGATCCCTGCGTACACGCGGAACTTCCTCGTCCGCGCGATGGAGGACTTCGATTCCGTGATCGTGAGCACGCGGCGGGAGCTTGCGGGGCTTACCGATGCCGGGTTCCGCGGCCAGGTGGACCAGGTCTATCCCCACGTGGACGTCTCCGCGTGGCCCCGGCCGCGCCGCTCCGACGTCGCGGCCCTCTCGGACGCATGGGAGCTCGGTCCCGACGCAAAGCTCGTGCTCTGCGTCGCGCGGATGGACCCGATGAAGCGCCAGGACCTCGCGATCCGGGCGTTCGCGCGCGTCGCCGGGCGGCACCCGGACGCCCGGCTCGTGTTCATCGGGAACGGCAGCTTCTCGGGTTCGAAGAAAGGGGGTCTCGGGATGGACAAGTCCCGCGCATGGCGCGACCGACTGCTCCGCCTCGGCGAGGAGCTCGGGGTCCGAGACCGGGTCCGCTTCGCCGGGTTCGTCCCCGACCGGGAAGTGGGCGCGGCCTACGCGCGCGCGACCGCCGTCGTCCTTCCCCCGGACATCGAAGGGTTCGGCCTCACCGCGTTCGAGGCGTGGAGCCACGGCGTCCCCTGTGCGGTGAGCACGGGCGCCGGCGTCGCGGAGGTGGTCCGCGACGGCGAGGACGGGTTCGTGTTCCCGCCCGGCGACGACGCGGCCTTGGCGGAGGCTTTGGATGCGCTCCTTTCGGACCCCGAGACGGCGCGCTCGATGGGCGCGCGCGGCGCCGAGCGGCTCTCCGCGTTCGACGTCTCGACGTCCGCGGCCCGCGAGCGCGAGATCCTCCAGCAGGCGATCGACCGGTTCCGGGGGGACTAGCAAGACGGACCGCCCCCGGCCCGTCCTTTCGACGCCCACGGGGCCGGTCTCCATCGACGTCGTCGTCTGCGACCTCGACCGGACCCTCACGGACACCCGCCTCCGGCCGGTCCCCGCGGCGATCCGCGCGATCCGCCGGGCGCGCTCCTACGGCGCCCGCACGGTGCTCGCGACCGGGCGCACCGCCGCCGAGCTTCGCGGACGCGCGACGTTGCTTGCCGCCTTCGACCGCGTCGTCCTCGAGGGAGGCGGCCTCGTGGGCGTCCCCTCCGACCTCGCGCCCGTCACGGACGACGCCGAGGCCCGGGTCCGGCGGCTCTCGGGAGCGATGAAGGAGCGAGGGATCCCTCGGCGGACCGGCGTCACATCGGTCTCGGTCCGCGCGCGGGACCGGTCGCGCCTCCTCCGGCTGCCCGGCATCGGCCGCTTCACGATCCAGCGGAACCGGGTCCGCCTCGACGTGACCCTTCCCGGCGTCGACAAGGGGGCCGGGGTCCGAAAGATCTTCGCCTCGTGGGGGCTCTCCCCGCGATCCGTCCGGGCGGTCGCGTTCGGCGACGGGGAGAACGACCGGCCGCTCTTTGCGCTCGCGCGCTGGCGCGTCGCGGTCGCAAACGCCGTTCCCGGGCTCGCCGCCGCCGCGGACGAGGTCACCGAGTCCCCGGGCGGGCGCGGAGTCGCGGAGTTCCTCGCGGCACGGCTTCGGCGGGCCGCTCGATCGCGCGGTCGAGGTTGAACGCGGGTTGTTCGATGCGCATCGTCCTTTGCCGGGTCGAAGGACCTCAAATGGTTTCCGGGGGGTCCCGGAACCCGGGGTCCGTCACGGTCCCCGGAACCGTACGAACGCCCGTGCGGGCGCGCCGTCGCCGTCGTGAAGACGAAGCGGAAGCGCGATGAGGTCGTAGGAACCCGGCGGAGCTTCGGAAAGGTCGAGGCCTTCGAGGACGACGACGCCGGCCGAGAGGAGCCCCCGATGGACGTCCGCGGACTCGTCCCCGGTCGCGATCGAGAGCTCGTCGATCCCCACGAGGAGGACCCCGCGCTGGGCGATGAGCCGGGCCGCTTCCGGGGCAAGATGGGCCGGTTCCTCCCGCGGCGCGGGTCCCGGCGGCCCGTCCGCCGGCGTCCGGCGCGTCCGAAGGAGGAGGCGGCCGCCGCGAGGGACGCTTCGTGCCCGAAGCTCCGAGGGCCCGATCCGCCGAGGCGCGTCCCGAAGGTCGAGGACTCGCGCGCGGCCGAAGAGCCGGTCCACGGGCACGCGGTCGACGCCGGGCGCTCCCTCGAGGAAGTGGCGGGCCCCGTCGACGTGTGTCCCCGTGTGCGTGCCGAGGTCGAGACGCGCGACGTTCGCGGCGTCGCCCTTCGCGATCGAACGGACCGGCTCGGAACGGAAGGCGGGGTCTCCCGGGAACGTCTCCATCCCTTCCCGGATCGGGCGCGAGATGTCGATCCAGGGCCGGACCGGGCGCATGGTCGTCGAATCGTCCCCGAGGGCCTTCGATTCGCGCCCCTGAATCAGCGACGGCCCCCGCGGCCCGCCGCGGGCTCGGCGGGCAACGCTTATCGGGGCGCCCGCCGACAAGGTTGCGATGATGCTTCGAACGATCGCCCTCGCGGTGCTGTTCATCGTGGCCCTTCCCGTCGCGGCGGCCCAGTTGGCGAACAACACGACAAACGATACGGTGCCGGGCGGCCCGGGTCCGGGCACCGGGGACGCGGCCGACACGAACCTCGGCTGGTTGGTCTTGGGGCTCGCGGCGATCGTGTTCGTCCTCGTCGCGGTCGTCCACATCGCGGGCCGACGCGAACGGCCGCCGGTCCACTAGCCTTAGTCGAGGAACGCGAGGATCTCCTGGACGGCGCCTTCGCCGCCGCCGAGGAACCCGGGCGCGCCGAACAGGGACGTAAGGAGCAGGACCAGGAGCACGAACGGCATCACGTACGTGACCCATGGATGGATGAACCGGGACGTGCGAAGCCGGTCGCCGTAATCCATCTCCTTCCGGGCCTCTTCCCGGAACCGGCGCGCGATGAAGAGCGAGATCATGAACCCGCCAAGAAGGACGCAGGCGTTCGTGATGGCTCCGGAGCTTACGGCAAGGTACGGGGTCGAGAACGCGGCGAGGACCGCGCCGCCGTAGATGATCTCGCCCACGAGGAGCCCGGACTTCCAGCGAGGAAGCTTCCATTGGTCGTGGAAGTACGCGACCGCGGGCTCCATCAGGCTGATCGCGCTCGTGAAGGCGGCAAAGAAGGTCACGGTGAAGAAGACGGCGCCGACGAGGCGGCCGAGCATCCCGCCGAGGTCGGCGAAGGCGCGGGGGAGCGGGCCGAAGATGAGCGCGAGTCCTTGTTCGCCGCCGCCCAAGAGCCCGAAGGCGGCGAGCATCGGGAAGACCATGAGGCCGGCAAGGATCGCGACCGAGACGGTCGAGACGCTGATGAGGGTCGCGTTCGCGGCGAGCGACTGTTTCTTCTGCATGTAGCTCGCGTACGTGAGCATCGCGCCTTGCCCGAGCGAGAGGGAGAAGAACGCCTGGGCGGTGGCGGCGGCGACGGTGGGAAGGCCGAACTCGGAGAAGTCGGGCGCAAGATAGAACCGGTAGCCGGGGCCGGTGTCGGATAGCGTCGCCGCGTACACGACGAGCCCGACGAGCATCACGAAGAGGGTCGGGATCATCACGAGGTTGACCTTCTCGATGCCTTGGCTCACGCGGCCCATCACGACGGCGGTGGAGGACGCCATCACGAGGAAGGTCCAGAACAACGCGTCGGGGCCTTCGAACAGGCCGACGTTGAAGGCCGCGGGGTCGTCGAAATAGGCTCCCGTGAAGGAGGCCCAAAGATATCGGAGGACCCAGCCGGTCGCGACCGCGTACCACGAGAGGAAGAACCCGGCCGCCGCGATGTAGAAGAAGCCGGAGTACCGCCATTTCGTCCGCGGGTCGCCGGTGAGCACCTTGAAGGTGCCGACCGCGTCGGCGCCGGAGCGCCGGCCGAGCGAGAACTCGGCGACCATCATCGGGATCCCGACGAGGATCATGATGACCGCGTAGAAGAGGACGAACACGGCTCCGCCGTTCTCGGCCGTCATGAACGGGAAGCGGGCGATGCTCCCGAAGCCGACCGCGGATCCGACCGCCGCGAAGATGAACCCGATCCGGGTCGAAAAGCCCCTCTCCGCGTCGCCGCCTTCCTTCGATTCGGTCATTCGGCTCACCGCGCGGGTTCCGGCAACGTCAACTCTTCGCCGGCCGAATAGTGGAAGAGACGGACCTCGGGGACGGCCTCGTGGCGTTCGTTGTGGATCGGGAGCGCACTCCCCTCGACGGACACGACGATCCGCCATGTGCCGATGCCGAGAAGGCGGGGCGGGACGGTCCCGAAGGCGGCCGACCCCGAGGCCGCGCGGACGGTCCGCGGCTCCGGCGGCGGCCCGAAGTCGAGCTCGAAGGCGGCGACCTCGGACGCGGCGGCGCCGACCGGGAACGCGATCGTGCGCTCGTCCTCCTCGGCTCCCGCGGGGACGAGGCGGACGGTGACCGTGTCCGTCTGCGCGCGCGGGCCGGGCGCCGAGAGGCTGACGTTCACATACGCTTTGGTGAGGTTCGCGGTCGAGACTTCGAAGGGGATCTCGAATTCGCCGTTCCCGGAGACGCCGGCCGGGTCCGGCTCGAGCGTGGTGGCGGTCACGGCAAAGACGATGCGGAACTCGCCACCGGCGTCTTCGTAGAGCGCGACGCCGGCAAACGACGCAAGGGCGACGCCGATCCCGAGAAGGATGATGGCAAGGTCGATCCGCTCCATGCTACCCCGGGGCCGTACGGACCGTCGCGTTAAAGGTTTTTCTCCTCGCGGCGGGGCGGCGTTTCGGGATTCGGGAGGAGGCGAAGGCCGTCCTCCCACCGCACGACGCGGACGGTCCCGCCGCGCGCCGAGAAGCCGGGGGGTTTCACGAGGTCGCGCGTGCGGAACGTGACGGGATCGAGGACCTGGATCTCGCGCTCGGATTCGGAGACGACGACCGCCTCTTCGGGCTCGGCGTCGACGATCCGGGCCTCGTCAGCGGCTTCGCGGTCGACGACGACCACCTCGTGCGTCGAAAGGTCGGTGAGCGTCACGCGGCGCGGCGAGACGCCCCGCACGGAGAAGAGCCCGTCTCCGACGCGAAGGAGCGACCCCGGGTGGTACGCGGGAAGTTTCACGCCGTAGGTGATCCGGTAGAGGTCCTGGCCTTCCTTGCGGCCGACGAGCTTCGGCGACTCGCGGAGCCTGCCGCCCAAGGACTCGGCGAGGCTCTTCGACACGGCGCGGCCGGCATCGATCGTCCCGTAGTAGTAGTCGAGTCCGTCGTGGACCTCCTCGATCCGGAGGAGGAAGCCTTCCCGGTCGCCGCGGCGCTGCAGCCCCTCGGCGTGGTCGGACACGATCCGCGTCGCGACCTCGCGGTCGCCCTTCGCGAGGCCACCCGGCCGCCGAAGCTGGACGATGGCCTCGTAGTAGCCGCCGTGGATCCGGGAGCACCGCGTGCAGGTCTCGCGCCGCACCATTCCCGGGATCGTCGCCTCGGCCCGGACCGGGAACCCGAAGACGGTCCCGGTCGCGGAGATCGCGACCTCGTGGTTGTGCCGGTCGAGCGCGCGGGCGGTCGCCTCGACGCGGGCGTCCTCGGCCTCGGGACGCACCCGCGTCTCCTCCCGTGCGGCCTCCTCGAGGAGACCGACGACGGGCAGCGGCGTGTCCGTCCACCCGCGGGGGCGCTTCACGCTGCCGCAGTGCGCGCACACCGCGACGTGGACCCGGTCGGGAAGCGCGAAGACCGGCGTCTTCTTCGAGAAGCATTCGCCGCACAGTCCGCGGTGGAGGTCCGAGGCCTCGCGGCCGCATTCGACGCAGAACATGGGCTACCGGAGGAGGGCGGCCTGCGCGTGCGGGACGCCGTCGACCCAGAGGACGTTCTCGGAGAGCACGAAGCCGGCCTCGATCGCGATGTCGACGACGCGGACGCCGATCAGGTTCGCGATCGTGCAGAGGCCGAGCTCGCGGACGAAGTCAGCCTCAGACACGGGCTCGCGGCCGTAGAAGTCCTCGGAGACCTGGATCTTCACGCGTCCGTCGGTCACGGTCCGGCCGACCAAGTCGGCGTCGCTTGCGGCAAGCAGCGTCTCCTTCCCCCGCCGGTAGACCTTCGCGCAGATGTTCGTCATGAACGTCAGATCGTCTTTACCGGCCGGTGGCCGCCGCAGGCCTCGCACTTCAAGACCGTGGTCCTCTCGACCTTCTCGAAGTGCGTGTCCGGTTTTCCGCACTCGTGGCAGTAGAGGAAGTCCTTGTAGTAGACGTTCATCTTGTCCGTGAGCGCGTTCCGTCCGAGTTTCCGCTGCAGGACGGCGCGGGAACCCTTCAGCTGGCAGGGGACGCCGAACTCCTTCGTAAGGTACCGGAGGATGTGGTGCGGATCGCGCCGGATGAGGCTCGCGATCGCCTCGAAGTTCGCGATCACCGTGGCCTTTCCTTCCTCCTGGACGTCCGGGGGAGGGATCTGGAGCCGGTTGTCCGATAGCACTTTCTCGGGGATCTTCGAGCGCGCGCGGGACAGGAGCGATTTGTAGTCGGGAGCGGATGGAGCGGGCATTGGGGCGGCCAAGACTCAGGCCCCTATATAAAACCGCTGGCCGCTATGCCGTCGCGGTCTCCGTAATAGGTGATGGGGTTCCCGGCCGAGATGCGATGGCACGCTCCGAGGACGCCCACGCGATGAAGCGGTGAAGGCCGTGAATCAGAGTCAATAGGTCGGACTGCGTGCGCCGGATGCGGGCGACGTCTCCGATTTGGCGTCGCTCGGCGAGGTAAAGGAACGTGGCCGTTTCGTAGGCCGAACGTCGCGCGATCTGGGCAAACCGCACTCGTTCGCCGGGGGTCCCCCGGCCGACCCCCTCGGCGAGATTCGCGGGGACGGAGGACACCGCGCGACGAAGTTGACTCGCGACCTGCGTTTCGCCCCGGATAGCCACGAGGGGTCGTAGGGTCCCCGTTTTCTCGGAGGAACGTTCGATCCAAACCGGAAACGTCTTGGCTGTCCTCGTGGCTAACTACTGACGTGGCGTATCAGAAG
>JBQTJL010000426.1:0-5552 GCA_052387135.1 Methanobacteriota archaeon
TCGCGCCCGTGACGTAGACCAACCCGGTGCCGACCGCGGGGGCGCTCAAGGTCTCGTTCGGCGAAAGCTCCCAGAGCTTCGTCCCGTTCGCGGCGTTCCACGCGACGAGGCCTTGGCCGCCTGCAAAGATGCGGGTGCCGTCCGTCGCGAGGTTCCCGTAGGCCCCGACCTTCGCGACCCCGTTCGTCGTCTCCCAGACGACGGCGCCGTCGGTCGTGCGGAGCGCCTTCAGAACGAATTCGCCGTAGGACGGGCTCGGGTTCTTGTCGAGGAGGGCGTAGATCCGGTCGCCCGTGACGAGGAGGGAACTCTCGACGAGGAACAGGTCGCCGCCCGAGTAGACCTTCCACGCGACCGACCCGTCGGCTGCGTTCACGGACCAGAGATAGCCCGCGGAGTCGGCGACGTAGACGCGCGTCCCTTGGACGGTCGGCACGCCGATGCGGAATCCGGGGGAGAGCGCGGGGTCGGCGTCGGCGTAGAGAGGCCGCTGCCAGATCACGTTGCCGGTCGTCGCATCGAGGGCGTAGAGGGCGCGGCCGGCGTTGCCGCTGTACTGCAAGGTCGACGTGGTGAGGCCGCCGACGTATACGCGGTTCCCGGAGACGGTCGCATCGTACTGGCTCCGGTCGAAGTACCATGAGAAGAACGGCTCGGGCGGCGCGGCCTCGGCGGTCGAGCTGCTTCGGGCGCCATCACGACCGGCGGTCGGCCATTCGCCGAGCACGACGACCTCGGACGCTTGGGCGCTCTGGGCCGCCATCCCGAGGACGGAGGCAAGGAGCAAGACGGCAAGAAGCAAGGAGCCGGAGGTAAAGGCGGGATGGCTTTCGAGGGTCTGTTCGACGCGACGCAGTTCCATGCTCACTTTCCCGATACCGTCGAGGTCGCCTGCGGTTATAGCCCCCGTGGAACACTGGTTTGACCGACCCATAGGGGGATTGGAGCACCGTTTTTACAATCCCATAAGGGTTCGTCAAACGGCCCTTGGTCCGATTTTGACCCTCGAAAAGTCAAAATTTGACCTCATCGAAGGAGGAACCCTAGCGCGAGCACCATGAGGACGATGGTGAGCCCGACCAGAACCAAGGCCGACCGGGGATCCGAGCCCCAGATGATCGGGACGGGCCCGATCAGCAGAACGCCCGAACTTTTCGAAACCGGCTCCGCTCCCGAGGTCGCCGTCTCGGTCGGGGCCCCCGGTCTCGCGAACCGGTACATCCACGCGACGGCGGCACTGAAGAGCAGGGCGACCGCCACGAACGCGAGCGGACCCGAACCGTGGAGGATCGGGAACACAAGGAAAATCGCCACTTTCAGGTCACCGGAAGTAACCGCGAGTGCCACCGCGAGGGCGGCGGCCACCGTAAGGACGATCGCGACCCTCACGGAAGGCCCACCCGCAGTTCGTCGAGGCTCTTTGCGATCCGGGGCGGCCGCGGGCGCCAGCCCAGCGCGAGTTCCAAAAACTGCACGAGGAGTCCGCCCGTGAACCCCCACACCGGACGGGGTGGCAGGTGGAAGATGTGCACGGAGTACCCGGCCCACGGGCTGTCGACCTCGGGGTGGAGCAGGCGTCCTTCGTACGCACCCGGAGCCGTGAATTCGGAAAGGGGGTGGCGGAAGACGGCCTCGACCTCGAGCGGGTCCGGACGGAATTCCGGTTCGCCCCGGACGAGTCCGACGTGCGGCCGGATGTGCCGGAAACCGGGCCCGGCGACGTCGCCGAGCTGGCCCAACAACTCGACCCGATCGGGGGCAAGCCCGATCTCTTCCCGCGCTTCGCGGAGCGCTGCCGCGAGCGCGTCCTCGCCACGGTGGACGTGGCCGCCCGGGAACGAGACCTGTCCCGGATGCTCCCGGAGATGGGCCGCGCGGAGCGTGAGCACGACCTCGACCTCGGCCGGCCCGGCGACGAGCGGGAGGAGGACGGAGCCGTCGATCGGAAGCTTCGGCGCGGCGCCCACCGGCGTAAGGTTGTCGCGGAGACGGGTCAATACCTCGTCGGGCGTCTTCCGGACCGCGATCACGCTACCCCTCGACGTAGCGGGGGACGACGAGCGAAGGGAGGAGTCCTCGTTCGGATCCCTTTTGGAAAAGCGTCTCGATGGCCTTCCGGGCGTCGTCGCCCATCTCGATGCAGCGCCGGTTCACGTACATGTCGACGAAGCGGTCCGCGGTCGCCTCGTCGACGCCGCGCGCGAACTTCAGCGCATGTTCCAGGGCTTCGTACCGATGGTCGAAGGCGTAGAGGATGCTGCGCATCAACCCGTCCGCCACGACCCGCTTCAAGGCCGGCGGAAGGTCGTCGCGGACCGCGTTCGCCCCGAGCGGAAGCGGAAGGCCGGTGGTCTCGGCCCACCATTCGCCGAGGTCGACGACCTTGTGGAGCCGGCGGTGCTTGTACGTAAGCTGGGCCTCGTGGATGATGACGCCCGCGTCGGCGGCGCCGGACACCACCGTGTCGAGGATGCGGTCGAACGGCACGACGTTCGGGACGAACGAGGGGAGGGCGAGGCGCGCGACGAGGGCGGCGGTCGTGTGCTCGCCCGGGATCGCGATCGTCGTCCCATGAAGGTCCGCCGGCCGCTTCGGCGACCCGGCGACCACGATCGGGCCGTAGCCTTCGCCGATCGAGGCCCCGTACGGAAGGAGCACGTACCGCGCCGCGACCTTCGCGTAGGCGGCAAACGAGAGCGCGGTCACCGGGAGCCGGCCCTCGAACGCCCAGCGGTTCAGCGTCTCGATGTCCGCAAGGACGTGCTTCCAGGCAAAGCCCGGCGTCGCGACCTTGCCGGAGGCGAGTCCGTAGAACATGAACGCGTCGTCGGCGTCCGGAGAGTGGCCGACCTCGATCGTCTGCATCGAAGGTCGCACAGGGCGCCCGCTCCTTTAAGGTTTTGCGGGGGACGCGGCGCTACTCCTTCACGACGATGGTCTCCGCGAGCATGTCGGAGGCGCGCTGTTTCTTGTCCGGCGCGAACACGATGAACAGCGCGTCGAGGAACAGGATGAACGACCCGAACGCCTTCGCGACGTTGCGGATCAGCACCTCGCGCCACGTGAGCGGCTTCCCGTCGAGGCGAAGGACCCGGATCCGGAGCACCTTCTTCCCAAGGGTCTGACCCCAACGGAGCTCGAGGAAGCTGAAGTAGAGGAGCTCGCCCGCGACCGCGAGGAACCCGAACCCGAACCAGAATGGGATCGCGAACGGCCACATCGCGGCCCACGGCGGTTCCCCGAAGACGTCGACCGGGTCCCAGAACGGCGCCGTCGCGCCGAAGATCCAGAACGGGGCGAACAGGGCGCCTTGGACCGCGCCGATCGCGGCAAAGAGGATCACGATGTCGACGACGTAGGCCCCCGCCCGCCGCCAGAAGCCGGCCCGGACGCGCGCTTTCGAAAGAGGCGCCACGAAGGCCTGCTCGAGCGCGGCCTCGCCGCCGGCGTCCGCGACGGCGGCCGAGACGTCCCCCGGCTGGATCTCGTCGCGACCCGCCTCGGAGGCCTTCTTCTCGGCTCCGCTGTGGAGGTGGCTCATGAGTTCGTAGTGGATCCCGGCGCGCTCGGGCTCCGCGAGGAAGTGTCGCGCCATGATCCGGTTCACGACGTCGTCGAGGGCGGTCCGGCCCTCCGGGCTCATCTTCATGTCAGTCCTCTCCCTTGATGAGGCGCGCGATCGCGCCCGCGTACTCTTTCCATTCCTCGATGAGGCGCACGTGGAGTTCTTTCCCGCGCGCGGTGATCTTGTAGTACTTCCGGGGCGGGACCCCGGGCTCGACGTCGCGCCAAGAGCTGGAGATCGAGCCTTCGCTCTCGAGCGCGTGGAGCGCCGGGTACACGTTTCCTTCCGCGAGCGCGAGCGCTCCCTTCGTCCGCTCCTTGATCTCGGACACGATCTCGTACCCGTACCGGTCCCTTTCGGAGACGAGCTGTAGGATGGCGAGCCGCGCGGACCCCTTCCGTACCTGTTGGGTCCAGCGCTCTACCTCCTGTTCGCGCATACCTATGCAACATAGGTACTCTATGTAGATAGGTTTTGTGGTGGCTCGGGAAAACCGCGCGCTCTTGGGGCAAGGCTAAGGGGAAGGCGCCCTTTCGGGAACCCGTGCGGCTCGTCGTCGCGATCTCGGGCGCCTCGGGCGTGGTGCTCGGGGCAAAAACCCTCGAAGCGCTTCGCGGAACGGCCGAAGTCCACCTCGTCGTCTCGAAGGCCGCGGAGAAGACCTTCGAGTACGAGGTCGGGAAATCCGTCTCGCTTCCTTGTTTTCGCCAGTACGACGAGAAGGATTTCATGGCCCCGATCGCGTCCTCGTCGTTCCCCGTCGACGGCATGGTCGTCGTCCCCTGCAGCGTGAAGACGCTCGCCGCGGTCGCGCATGGCTTTGCCGACAACCTCGTGACCCGCGCGGCCGAGAACGTGCTCCGGATGCGGAAGCGCTGTGTGCTCGTCGTCCGCGAGACGCCGCTCGGACTTGCCGCGATCGAGAACATGCGCGCGGCACACCTTGCGGGCGCCACGATCCTGCCGCCGTCGGTCGCGTACTACCACCGCCCCGCAACACTTGCCGACATGGAGGGCTTCCTCGTAGGGAAGATCCTCGACCAGTTCGGGATCCCGCACTCGCTCTATCGTTCCTGGACCGGAGAACATGAGTGACCGGTCCAAGGTCGGCTCGGAACGCAGAGACACGTACGTCCAAGAGATGTTCGACGCGATCGCGGACCGGTACGACGCCGCGAACACGGCGATGACGCTTTCTTGGGACGCGCGCTGGCGTCGCCGCGTCGCCGCCCGGGTCGCGCCGCAGCCCGGCGAACGCATCCTCGACGTAGGATGCGGCACCGGGCGTCTCGCCGGCGCGGTGCTCGCGCGGGAACCGCGGGCCTCGGTCGTCGGCGTCGACCTTTCGTCGAGGATGATCCATGTCGCACGGCAAGAGGCGAGGGGCAAGCGGCCAGCCGCGTTCGTCGCCGGCGACGCGCTGAGGCTCCCGTTCCCGGACGCGAGGTTCGACGCGGCGATCAACGGATTCGTCCTCCGGAACGTCCCCGACCCCGGCCGGTTCTTCTCCGAGATGCGTCGCGTGCTGCGTCCCGGCGGCCGGCTCGTCTCGCTCGAGGCCGCCGAACCGTCCGGCCGGCTCGCCCGCGCGCTCCACCGGGGCTATTTTCGACGCGTCGCCCCGTGGATCGGCGGCGTCGTCACAGGGAAGCGGTGGGCCTACGACTACCTCGCGACCTCGCTCGACGGTTTCCCGTCCCCCGACGAGCTCGTCGCGCTGCAGCGGAAGGCGGGGTTTGCGGACGTGTCGGTCGAGTCCGTCGGGTTCGGGGCGGCGCGCGTGTACGTGGCGCGATCGCTCTAGGTGATGCTTGTGACGTGTGATGGGTGATGTGTGGTGATGGGTGATCCGCGATCCGCCGCATCACTTATCACCCATCACCGCGTTCGTCTCGCGTGGCCTACGCCGACCTTCGCGAATGGATCGCGGACCTCGAGAAGCGGAGCGAGGTCCGCCGGATCCGCGAGCCCGTGAGCCCGGCGCTCG
>JBQTJL010000427.1:0-4718 GCA_052387135.1 Methanobacteriota archaeon
CGTGCAATCGGTGCCGGGGCGCAAACAAAGGAGCCAGAACGTCGCCTCCTGGTCGCCGCCTTCCGCGACCCCCCACCAACTCCTCGTCCCGAAGTAGAGGAGCCGCGAAAGGAATGCGAGCGCCACCCAACGTTCCCACCGCGCCCCGCCCGCAAGGACGAAGGAGACGAGCGCGAGCCCTGCGAAGAACCCGGTCGCCGGGATCACGAGGAAAAGCCACGCGATCGGCCCGGGAAGGGCGGCGTCCGGCGGAAGGAAGAGGAGGACCGTCGCATGGAGGATCCCGGCCCCGAACAACGCGGCCCCGATCCTCTGTCGCACCGCGCCGGCGCGCCGGGCGGCAAAGAACGCGAAGAGGAAGAACGCGGTCGGGTCGTCCAAGGCCCGCCGGAGTTCGACGATGCCGCTCGACACCGGCGCCAGCGCCTCGAGGAAGAGGAGCAGGGCGACGCCCGCGTTGAACGCAAAGAGGACGCCGAGGACCCGGAGGGCGAGCCGCGGGTGGTCGGACCGGCTCTGCAGAAGGAGGAAGGCCGCTCCGAGCTGGACGAAGACGTAGAAGAGGAAGACGGAAAGCTCCGCGCGGAGGGGGATGTCGGCCAACGAAACCGAATCACCTTCCCCCGATAAATCCCAAGGGGTCAGCGGTTAGGGAGGCCGATCTCGTTCAGATAAGCGAGCCATTCGCGATACCGTCTCAAGAAATCGGCCCCGCGGTCGGTAAGGTGCGGCATCGACCCGTTCGCCTCGATAAGGCCGGCGGCCGAAAGGTTCGCAAGATAGAGCTGGTGGCGGTCGTAGGCAAGGTTTGCCCGGTTCGCGACGTTCGTGACACGGGCGCGCTCGCCGCCGCGCTCGCGCTCTTCCTCGATCGCTTCGAGGATGGAGCCGACCAAGGCCCATCGCTCACGCCGTACCATGGCGCCTCACTCCCCACGCGCGCGTGTCCATGGCGAATCCGTCACTGACCGGGTCCTCGCTCTTCCGAAGCTCCCCTTTAATCCTTGCCCGGCCGGCAGCGGGGAGAACGGAGCAGGGGTTTTTTCCGGTTACGCACTGGTCGTGAGTTTCCGGGGCCTACCACGGATCGGGGTTCGTCTTGTGGATGCCGACCTCGGCGAGGAACTGGGTCCACGCGCGGTACTGGCGGAGAAACTCTTCCCCGCGAGGGGTGAGCCTTGGCATCTCGGCGTTCGTCACGAACCCTGCGGCGGAGAGCTCGACGAGGTACTCCTGGAGGCGATCGTAGGCGAGGTTCGTGCGGATCGCGACCTTGGTCACCCGCGCTTTCGTTCCGGCCTCGCGGTGTTGGTCGTCGATCGCGGACAAGACGTCCCCGATGACCGACCACCGCTCGCGCCGGGGCATCTCAATCCCATGGCGCGGGTCTCGGCCGAGGCCTCGGGGCCGGCGAGGGTTCGTGCGTCGCGGGCGGCGGCGCCGCCGGCAGGATCTCGGGCTCCGGCAACTCCTCGGCGGCCCTCGGGGCCGGCGGGTTGTCGATGCCGTACCGCTGCAGGATGTCGATCCATCGGGTGTATTCAAGAAGGAGTTCGCGCCCGCGCTCGGTGAGCCGCGGCATGCGCTCCTGCGACACGAGCCCGGCGTCCGCAAGGTCCGCAAGGTACGCCTGGAGCCGGTCGTACGGCACGTTCGCCTCGACCGCGACGTTCGTCACCCGGGCCGCGTCGCCCCGGTCGCGCCACTGGCGCTCGATCGCAAGAAGGATGGAGCAGGCGATCGACCATCGGTCCCGGCGACCCATGGTACACGGCTCATGCGAAGGGCCCCTCTAATAGTCGCTGGTCGGGGCGCGGGACCGGACCGTTGATTTATATGGGGCACTAGAGACGGCTACGCGCCCCGGCGCTTCCAGAAGAAGAGCCCCGCGAGGCCGAGCCCCAGCATCGCGACCGACAGCGTGACGATCGCGAGCCAGTTCCCGGCGACGTCGGTGCCGTCCCCGGACTGCGTCCCCGAGCCGTCTTCCGTGCCGTCGCCGTCGTCGAAGAACTCTTCGCCGCCTTCGAACAGGTCGCCTTCGCTCCCGGTGTCGTCCGAGGCGCCGCCGGTGCCGGTCCCGGCGCCGATCGTGCCGGAGCCGCCGGAGGGACCGCTGGAGCCGCCCGAGCCCGCGCTACCCGTGAGGTTCCCGGACGCGCCGTTGTCGACGCGGACCGCTACCGAGAGCGCGGTCGTGCGGAGCGCGCCGTCGGTAACGACGATGCGGAACTTCCACTCGCCGTTGCGGACCGTGCGGCTGTCCCAGTCGAACTGGGTCGCGTTCGAAAGCGGGTTCATGGGCCGGCACTCGGTCACGTTCTGGAACGTGGCCGGGCAGGCGTGGAGGAAGACGACGGTCGCGGGGCCGCCCGAGTCCTGCATGCGCCACCGCAAGGTGTACATGCCGGAGACACGCGTCCCCGCGGTCGAGGGCGCCGTGAACGAGACCGTGGGCGCCGTGTTCGGGTCGCATCCTTCGTTCGGTACGGAGCGGTTCGCGGGCGCGGACCACGCGCCGGGGTTCCCGAGCGCGTCCATCGCGCGGGCGCGGAACGAGTAGGACTTGCCGCATTCGCCCTGGAACGTGCCGTTCGACGCGGGCGTCGCGTTCTGCCAGAGACCCCAGCTTGCGTTCTCGCTCGCGATGCGCCGCTCGATCCAGTACCAAGGCGAGGCAGGCGAGGTGGGCCAGCGGACCGCGAACGCGTAGGAGCCGGACGCGGGCGGGTCCGTCGCGACGGTCGGCACGGCGGCCGCGGCGTCGAGGACGTAGCGGTAGTAGCGGCCGTCCCCGTCGTCGATCACGACCGAGTTCAACACGCCGACCTCCCGGCCAAGAAGGAGCAGGAACCGGACCTCGGGCCCGGACACGTCCGGGAGATCCGCCGCGGACACCGTGCCGCGGAAGACGCCGGGCGACACGCGGGATAGCCAGAGGATCCGCGTCGTCGCGTCGGAGCCGGTCGATCGGGCGAGATCGGGATCGTCGCCGACGGCCCACGCGACGCGCACGTTCGTGAACGTCTCGTTCGCGGCGGAGCCGTTCGGGATCGTGACCTCGAACGTGTGGCCGTAGCGGCCGGAGAGCTTCGCGGTGCCGGCGGCAAGGTCGCTCGAGGAGGCCTCGACGCGCCGCGTGCAGCCGGTCGCCGGGCAGCTCGGGGCGGGGAATTCGTAGAAGACGCGCTTTGCGAACCGGGACGCGGGGAGCGACCCTTCGATGATCGACGCGTAGGTGCCGTTCGGATCGACCGTGCGGTAGAGGTCGCGGACCTTCGCAAACGACAGGAGCAGCGTCTCGCCGCCGGGACCCGCGCGGTAGATGCCCGCCTGCGGGTCCGTGAGCGGGTTCCCCACTAGCTCGACGTCGTAGGCCGTGTGGGAGGTGTGGCCGGGCTCGCCTTCGGAGAGGATCTCGACGGTGCGCGACCCGTCCGCGTTCTCGCGGTAGCGCACGAGCGGCGTCGCGTTTACGGGGTCGAAGACGGTGAAGCAGGACGGCACGGCGCCGGGGCAGACCGCGACGTTCGGGTCGATCGTGTAGTTCGCGTTCCCAGACGCGACGATGCGGAGGCCATGGTGGCCGTCGTTCCGGACCTCGATCGTCTCCGCGACGACGCCGGCGCAGCGGACCGCGGCGCGCGCAAGGACCGGGCCCTGCGGCGCCGGATCCAGGGTCGCGTTCGGCGCGCCCGCGCAGACGGGCACCCCGACGGGGCCGGGGCCTTCGGCGCCGATCTCGGAACCAAGACAGGAGAGGACGCGCGTCGCAAGGTCGAGCTCGCAGACGGCCGAGGCGCCCGCCGGGTTGTGGACGCGCAGGCGCCCGTTCTCGAACGTGATGAGCGCGGGCGGCGCCGAGGGCGCGCCGAGGTCGACGCTCCGGACATCCTGCGCGTTCGTGGAGTTTACGAGGCGGACGCTCACGCAGCGGATTCCGGAGGAGGGGAGGGTCGCGGGGTCGGCGTCGCCGGACCTTGCCGGGACGCTCACCTTCGCGACAAACGCGCCGCCGCAGGTCGGGACCGCGGGCGGCGTCGGAAGGGAAAGGTTGCCGCCGAAGAACCGCAACTCGAGGAAATACGGCGCCGAGACCCCGCCCGGCACGCCCGACGGTGGCGTCACCGTGGGCGGCTGCGGGACGTTCGAGATCATGAAGGTCATCGGGGTATCGCCGACCGTGACCGTCCCGCGGACGCACCGCACGGGTGTTTCCGGAAGGTCGAGCGTCTCGGGGTCGGGCGGGACCGTGGCGCCTCCGGTGAGGTTGCCGCCGCAGGCTTCGTCGTCGCCTTCGGCCGCGGGCGCGTCGTAGAACTCGGCGGAGGCAAGCGTGGGAAGCGGCGGCGGCGCGGGAACGCCCGCCGCGAGGCGCGCAACGAACGTCTCGGTCCCGCCGTTCCGCTGGTAGACCCACACGTCCGCGCAACGGATCGCTGGGGCGTCGCCCGGCGACAGGGGCACGTCCGTCGGCCGTGGGGGGACGCTCACGTTCGCGGCCGCGGCGCCGCCGCAGGTCGCCTCGGTCGGGTCGTCGCCGGGCGTGAGCGCGCCCTCGTAGAGGCGGAGCTCTAGGCGGACGGGGCCGCGCGGGACCTTCGCCGAATAGACGACCGGGGTCCCGCCGATAGTCGTCGCGAACTCGAAGCAACCGTTCAAGTTCTCGGTCGGGAGGAACCGCTCGCCGTCGGAGATGGGGATCCCCACGCGACCCA
>JBQTJL010000428.1:0-7512 GCA_052387135.1 Methanobacteriota archaeon
CCGCTCGCACCCGGCGGGAATGAGCACGCGTTCGGGACGCGGGATGCGGCGGCTTCGCCGCCTGGAATGAGCGGCCGTGGCCGCGGGATGGCTCTCCAAGCCTGCCCGACGTGCCATTCCGCGGAGCTCATTCCGCGGAGCTCATTCCCTTAGAGCGCGCGAAACGCCCGCGGCGCGTCCGTCAAGAGTTCCCGGCCACGCGACGTCACGAGCACGTCGTCCTCGATCCGCACGCCGCCTATGCAGGGGACGTACACGCCGGGCTCGATCGTGACGACCATCCCTGGAACGAGCCGCATCTTGACCCGCGGGTGCAATGTGCCGCCGTCGTGCACCGCGAGTCCGAGCGTGTGGCCGACGCTGTGGATGAACTTGCCTCTGAATTCCGAAGCGTCGATCACGCGCTCCGCGGCCTTGTGAACGGTTCCGCCGTCGACGCCAGGCTTCACGGCCGCGACGGCGGCCCCGTGCGCCGAGAGCACGACGTCGTACATCTTCCGGAGCCGTCCGTCCACGCGGCCGACCGGGAACGTCCGCGTGATGTCCGAGGCATAGTGCTCGTAATACGCGCCGAAATCGCATAGGGCGAGCGTATTGCGGGCGAGCTTCGCGCGCCCCGTGCCGTAGTGGGGCTCGGCCGCGTTCGGGCCGAACGCGACGATCGTGCGGAACGAGGGGCCTTCCGACCCCAGCCGCTGCATCTCATAGTTGATCGCGGCCGCGACCTCGTACTCGCGCGTCCCGCGGCGAAGATACGAGGGGATCCGCCGCGCGACCGCGCTTGCGATCCGGGCCGCGCGCCGCATCCGGGAAAGCTCGATGCGGTCCTTCGTGAGACGCGCCTTCCGGATCCCGGCGCCGACGTCCAGGAAGCGCGCCTTCGGCGCGAGCTTCCGGAGGGCGACCGCCTCCCGCTCCGTGATCTCGGGCCCGTTCACGCCGAGGCGCCGGTGCCCCGAGAGGAGGTCCGTCACGACGTTTCCGCGGTCCTTCCCCGTCGGCACGTGGACGCGCACGTCCCGGGCCCGTCGGGCCGAGGACTCTTCGAGCGGAGACGTCACGAGGTCGATCCCGCCGTCCCGGTGGAGGACCGCGACCGAGCCCTCGAAGAGCCCGCCCGAGACGAGGTCGGTCGCGTAGAAGAACGCCTGGTCGAGGTGCGGCTCGGTGCCCATCGCGAGCACGATCGCGTCGACCTTCTCTTCGAGCGCCGCGAAGATCCGCCGGACGCGGGACTTCACGAACGGTCACGGCAGCGGCCGCGCTTTAAGGTTCCTTTTCGGGCCCGGCTCAGAGGAGGCGGCCGTCCCACTGGGCTCGAAGCGTCGCCTGCACGATGTCGACGTACGCGGCGTTCACCGGGTCCGGCGCCGGCGGCGCGGTCGCGTTCAGCGCGGCCTCGGCCGCCGCGAGCTCGGGCGGGCCCAGGTATCCGTGGCCTTCGAGCGTCGGGGGAGCCGGCGTGTCGCGCGCCGCCGCCTTGAGGCGCGTCTCGATGCCGTCCGGCGACCATGTCGCGTTCCGCTCGCGAAGCACCTGCACGAGGTGCGCGGCCATGCCCGCGACGAGCGGCGCGGAGAAGCTCGTCCCCTCCCAGGTCCGGTAGCAGCGCGACGTCCCGGGGCAGGCGACGACGACGGGGTAGTCGGCCGTCACTTCCGGGTCCATCGTGCCGCGGGGCGCGACCGGGACACCCGCGGGGGACGCACCGCCGACGATGAGCGCCGCCTCCGAGTTCGCCGGCGGGTGCATGTACGAGAACGTCGGGTTCCCCGCGTTCTGGAGGCCGTTTCCTGCGAGGATCACCGGAAGGACGCCCGCCGCGCGCGCGGCTTCGATCGAGTCCAGGAAGTCCATGAGCGCCCCGTCGTAGACCGCGGTGGGATTCGCGGAGGCCGCGTACTGGTAGATGCTGATCGAGATCACGTCGGCGTCCTCCGCGACCGCCCAATCCACCGCGCGGGCGAGGTCGAACCATGCCGCGAAATTCGCGTTCGAGAGCACCTTTCCCACGATGAGCCGCGCTCCGGGCGCGAAGCTCGGCGTCTGGGGCCCGACGTTCACGCCCGCCGCCATGCTCGCGACCGCGGTCCCGTGGCCTTGGTCGTCGTAGGGGAGCGCCTCGCCCTTCACGAAATCTCTCCATGCGACGATCTGCCCCGGCAAGAAGGCTTCGTGCGAAGGATTTATGCCGGAATCGAGCACCGCGATCCGCACCTCCGAATGGTTGCGGAGATGCCCCACGGCGCCGGTCGCGCGGAACGTCCAAGCGGACGCGCCCGCGAGCATCGATACTTCGGCCGATGTGGCCCCGGCGGGCACGATCCCGACCTCGGCGCCTTGGCGACTCGAGCAGACGCCGCCCGGACCGAAGCAAAGGGTGAGGTCGTTCGCCTCGGTCGTGTTGTCGCTCAGGTCGAACCGCTCGCCCCAGCACGACGACGGGATCGGGAACGGGCCCGACCGCAGGAGCGCCACCGAGGACGGGCCGTCGACGCCCCAGTGGACGACCGAGCAGCTCGGGGAACCGGCCCCCGTCGAAAGGAGGCCCGGGCTCGCGAGCGCCATGATGAAGGCCACGGTCCGCCAGCGGGGGTGCACGACGAGCCTCCTCGCCGGACGAGCACTTCGCAGGATAAAGCCTCTTCCCTGTCAGGTCGTATAGAACGACGCCGCGATCCGCCCGCGGAGGACTTCCGTCGTTCCCGCAAGGAGGCTCGCGACCCGCGCGTCCCGGTTGAACCGCTCGACCTTGTACTCCTTCATGTACCCCGACCCGCCGTGGACCTTGATCGCCTCGCGGGTCACGCGCTTTGCGGCCTCCGCGATGAACACCTTCGCCATCTCCCCTTCGACCTCGAACGGCTGGCCCTGGTCCCGGAGCGCCGCCGCCGACCGGACGAGGAGGCGCCCCGCGCGCGTCTCGCTCGCGATCTCGGCGAGCTTCGATTGGATCGCGGAGAATTCGCGGATCTTCTTGTCGAACTGGGTGCGCTCGTCCGCGAACGCGACCGCGGCGTCGACGGCGGCCTGCGAGACCCCGACCGCGAGGGCGCCGATCCCCAACCGGTGCACCGCCATCGCGTCGCGGACGACGGCGAGCCCCTGCCCGGGACCGCCGAGCCGCGCGTCCGCCGAGGCCGGGACCCGCTTCAGGAACACCTGGCCGGTCGAGGTCCCGCGGACGCCCAACAGGTCCTCCGGATGCGAGAACGTCATGCCGGGGCCACGCTCGGCGACGAACAGGCTCGGTTCCTTGAGGCCGTCTTCGCGCGCAAGGACAAGGTACACGTCGGCCTCTCCGGCGGCGATCACGTAGGACTTCGAACCGGTGAGGACGAACCCGTCGCCGGGCCCCTTCTCGGCCTTGCAGCGGACGGCGGAAAGGTCCGATCCTGCGTCGCTTTCGTGCGCGGCGAGCGTCCCGAGCTTCGCGCCGCCGGAAAGGTCCCGAAGGAGGCGCGACCGCGCACCCGGGCTCGCGTGCGTCGCGACCGGAAGGACCGCGAGCGCGTTCTGGACGCTCGAAAGGAGGGCGACCGACGCGGAGGCCTTCGCAAGCTCTTCGACCGCGGCGACGTACGAGACGGTGTCGGCGCCCGCGCCGCCGGCGTCCGAGGGCGCGAGGATCCCGAGGAGGCCGAGCCCCCCCATCGCGTCGAGGAGGTCGCGCGGGAAGCGGGCCTCGTGGTCGATCGCCTCGGCCCGCGGTGCGACCTTCGACGAAGCGAACTCGGCGACCATCCCGCGGATGAGCTCCTGCTCGTCCGTGAGCCCGTACTGCGCCATGTAGTCGAGATACGTCCTTTCGTTAATAAAGGGCGAGGGCGGAGGCGAGGGCGAAGGCGACGCGACGGGAAATACGGTTCTGGCGGGCGTTGGGCCACACGGTCCTGGCTTCTAGCCCTTGCGCTTGCGCCTGCGCGTGCGCTTGCGCGCGGTCTACAACGGGACGCCGGCCAAGTCCTGCGGCGCGAACAGCTCGAGGCGGGTCCCGAGCGAGTAGTGGAGGACCTCGGCGGAGGCCTTCGGCGTCACGACGATGCAGACGTCCGCGAGCGCGTCCGTCGCGGCCGCCTGCAACGAGCGGGCGAGCTCGAGCGTCACGTCCGGGGCCGCCTTCACGAGGACGCGTTTGCCGCCAACTTTCAAGCCGGCCATCTCGAAGTCGAAGGTTCCCACGGTGACCGCCCGGGAGACGCGGTAGCCGCTCGCTGCGAGGCGCTCGCCGAACGCTTCGAGCGGCTCGGGGGCAGTGCGCGGTTCGCCGGGAGCCGGTTCTGTCGGGGCCGGGGCGGTCGGGAGGGCGATGGCAGGCTCGGGCGCGCCCGGCTCCCTGCTTCCCGCTTCCCGCTCCCGTGCCGCGGGGAGAAGCGCAAGAAACTCGTCGGATGATAGCCGCAGGTGGTCCTCGTCCGCGATCACGTAGATCCCTTCCGCGACGCGGACCTCGGGCTCGCCGAGTTTCTCGACGAGCGTCGCGGCGTCCGCGGGAAGGGTGCCTTCGGCGCGGAGACGCGGGACCCGGACCCCGACGCACTTTGCGTTCGTGATCGGGTGGTGGAACGAGTGGGCGCCGTGCTCGCGCGCCATGATCTGCCGAAGCTCGGCCGCGATCTGCGCGTTCTCGCGGACGCGGTAGGACACCTGCTGGGCGACGACGCGGGGGTCGATCCGGAGGATCTTCCGCTCCGAGGCGACGAACACGTCCGAGACGCCGTCGAGCGACGCGTGGCAGAGGAAGTGCGAGGCGCGCTCCACGTCGGTGAACGGGTCCGGGAGCTCCTTTTCGGCGCGCACGACCATGCAGCGGCGGTCTTCGATCTCCATCACCTTCGCACGGTGGGGCTTCGCGAGGTCGCGGAGCGCCTCCTTGATCCGCGCGGGCGGCACCGGCGCCGAGCCGGGTTTGAGGTACGGCACGCTCTCACCTTCCTGACTTTTTCGGGACGCTGTGGAACACGGACGGAAGATGGATCATGTAGACGCCGTCGTTTCCCACGATGATCGGGCTCTTCTCGAGGAGCGCCTCGAGGTCCAGCTCGTACGTGCCGGGGCGGACGATCGAGACGACCTCGGGCTTCGAGTGCTTGCCGGGCGCGGTCGCCGCGGCGGCGGCGACGGGAGCGGCGCCTTCCGGCGCGGCAGCGGCGGCCGCCGGGGCCGCGGGAGCGGACGCTTCGAGCGTGACTTGGATGGTGGGCTTCGGCGCGGGCGGCGCGACCTCGTCGATCTCCTTCACGGCCGCCGTTTCCCCGTTCCCCGTGCCCCGAACCTCGTTCCCGGCGCCCGTGATCGCGACCGCCTCGCTCACGGTGGGGAGGCGTTTCCCGAGCTCCAGCCACTCCTTCCGTTTCCCGGCGCTCCAGATCGCGTCCGCATAATCGGGCCGGCCCTCCGCCATGAGCTCGGTGATGAGGCTCCGCAGGTCCTGGTTCGACTTCTGGATCAGCGCCTGCCGGTCCGTCTCGCCCAACGGTTCGTTCGTGAAGAAGAAGCGCGTCCCCTGGCAGCTCGGGCAGCCCTTCAAGAGCTCCTTCGAGCCCGACGCGAACACGCGTCCGCAGGAGAGGCACTGGTGCGGCATCGCTAGCGCTTCCTCGATTTTCCGGGGAACACGATCTGGGCCTCGAGCGACTTTGCGTCCTTCCGTACGGTCCGGAGCGTGTCCGCGGGCCCGATCACGGTCATCGTCGCGCCCTTGTAGAACCGGCTCTTGTTCATCACGCGCTCGAGGATCCCCTTCTTCCCGTGCTCCTCGTCCGGGACCGCGTTCGTCTGGAGCTCGATCCCCTTGAAGTGATCGTGGTCGATCTCGGCCATCGTCCGCTCGATGAGCTTCGTCTCCTCGACCGCGGTGAGGCCCGACTCGAGCACCAAGACCTTGTCCTGCTTCACCTCGTCCAAGATGTAGCGGATCTTCTCGGTCGAGGTCATCTCGCCCAAGAGCTTCTTCGAGACGATGTGGAGGTTCACGGCTTCCGGCATGGGCTCACCCGAACCTCTTCACCATGGTCTGGTACAGCTGTTCGATGTTGTACCCGGTCATCGCGCTGATCGGCACCACCGGGTGCTGCTCGAAGGCGCTCCGGATCGTCGCGGGCGACGAGGTGGGAAGGTCGATCTTGTTCGCCGCGATCACGACCTTCTTCTTCCGCGCCTCGATGTTGCCAAGGAGGGTCACGTTCACCTGCGTGAACGGGTCCTCCGCGGCGTCCATCACGAGGATGATCCCGTCCACGTCGTCCAACCAGCGGATCGCCTCGATCACGCCCTCGGTCGCTTCTTTTGCGCGGGCGCGGGCCTCGTCCTCCGTGAAACCGTACTTCTCTACGAACTCGTGGAAGTCGATCTTCGTCGCGATCCCGGGCGTGTCGACCACGTCCAAGTGGAGGGAGGCGCCGTTCGCCTTCACCTCGAGGTTCGCTTTTTTGCGCGCCCGCCGGGTCTCGTGCGGGACCGGCGAGGCGGCCCCCATCACGTCGCCGGCAAAATCGCGGCAGATGCGGTTTGCGAGCGTGGTCTTTCCGGCGTTCGGGGGCCCATAGATCCCGATCTTCACGTGCTGCTTTCCGAACATGCCGCGGAGCCATCGCGACAGGCCGCCGGTTCTCAAGATCTCGAGGACACTCATGACGTCCCTCCTAGGCGAGAGAGCGGCCGGGTCCCCTGGGGGGCGGTCTCGCTCTCGGTGCATCCCTGTTCGAAGAACGCTCCCGGCGCTATTAGTCACTTGCGATATTGATGCGGGACGACGGAGATGAAGCGGAAATGGACGGAGATGAGGCGGAAATGAAAAGGGGCGGACGCGGCTCCGTTCCACATCCCCCATCCCCCCATTTCCGACATCTCCGTCTCATCTCTCCTTCATCTCCACCAAAAAGAACGACTTTCGATCGTCCGCCAGCACGAACGCGTTCGCCTCGCGCGCGGCGCCGTGGGTCACGCTCACGATGAGGTACGCGTAGCCGGGCCAGGCGTGCGCGCGGTCGAACTCGGAGGGCCGCGCCGGCGCGCCCGGGTGCGAGTGGTAGAAGCCGACCACGGCGAGGCCCCGCGCCTCCGCCTCCGTCTCAGCCGCGAGGAACTCCTCCGGGCGGATGAGGTAGCGGTTCTCGGGCGAATCCTCGCGCGCGTTTGCGGCCCGCCCCGTCGCAGCGACCGCCCAGGCCTCCTTCGTCATCGTCCCGAGGAGGAACCCGCAGCACTCGTGCGGGTAGGTCTCGACCGCGTGGTGCCGGATCCGTTCCAGGAGGTCCGAAGGAAGAAGGAGCTGCACGAAAAAATGGAAGGTCCCCGGCCGCTTATACGTCCCGGGCGGCCGGGGCTTTCGAAGGGGGGGTTTCCGAGGATTCTCGGGCGTTCGGTGTGATCGGGAACTAGCGGATCCGGTAGCCGCCGGAGACGTGCATCGGCTTGCTTGCGATCGCGGCCATGCGGTTCGTCATGGTCTGCAGCGACTCCGTGCGACGGTCCGTGTCCATCAGAGGCACCTAGTCCTCCTTCGGCCGC
>JBQTJL010000429.1:0-5868 GCA_052387135.1 Methanobacteriota archaeon
CGACGCCCGAGCACGCCGTCGGAGGCGTCGAGGAAGATGCGCTCGACGCGGACGTTGTTCGTCTCGTTCGCCTCGAGGAGCTCGCGCCGCGGGTCGACCTCGGCGGCGAACGTGCCGTTCGTCCCGGAGGGTCGGGGCACCTGCAATGTGACCTTCACCGTGGCGTTCGGGGCGAGGCCGTTCACCGAGCGGTTCCCGGCGTCCTCTCGGTCGACACGGAAGGCCACGGTGAACGCGCCCGCCCGGATCGCGCCGACGTTCCGCACGGTCGCGGTGACGTTCACGCGGTCGCCGCCGCCGGGGACCGAGAACGGCCACGAAAGGTCGGCGACCAGTAGGTCGGGCCCGATGAAGAGGACCCGGTCCACCGTGTTCCCGTCCTCGTCCGTCTCGGCGACGTCGTCGTGGGCGTCCGCGATCGCGCGAAGCGTATGGTTTCCGGCCGTGACGGTCCACGAGGGCCCGAGGATCGTGGCGGAGGCCCCGGGGCGAAGCGCCGGCAGCGCGCGATCGCCCAACGGGTCGTTGTCGATGAGGAACCGGACGCTCGAGGCCGGCGCGGACACGTTGCCGACGTTCGCGACGACGACCTCGAGCGGAGAGGGGGAACCGGCGAGCGGGGAACCCGCGAGCCCGAGGGAGATCACGACGAGGTCGGGCCCGACCGCCGGGAGCACGCGGAACGTCGCGCCCTTCTCGTTGTTCGTCTCGTCGACCTCAGGGATCTCGAAGGCCGCGTCGGCGACAATCTCGACGGTGTGGGTCCCCGCCGCGGCGATCCAGACGTCGCTCGTCACGTTCGCGATGTCGCCCACGGCGAGGCCCGACACGTTGCGGACGCCGAGCGGCGTCCCGTCGATGAGGAACCGGACCCGGAACGCGGAGACGCTGGAGGGACCCCGGTTCCGGACGGTGCCGGTGAACGTGGTGTTGTCGCCCGCGCGCGGGCCGCTGTCCGGGCGCACCGAGAGCGCCTCGAGGTCGGAGTTCCGTACGGGCGGCGGCACCGCGCCGCCCCCGCCTCCGCCGCCTCCCCCTCCCCCGCCTCCGCCCCCGCCGCCCCCGCCGCCACCGCCTCCGGCCGGCGCGGCCGCGACCGCGAACGACGCGAGCTGCGCGTTGTTCGTCTCGTCGGATTCGACGATCTCGTCCGCGGAATCGACGGTGACGAGGATCGCGTGGTCCCCCGCCGTGGCGCCCCAGCTTTCGCTCGTAACATTGACGCTTTCGCCGGCGCCGAGTCCGGCGGCCACGGTCGCGTTGCCGAGGGAGGTCGTATTGTCGAGCAGGAACCGTACGGAGAACGCGGCGACGGCCGCGGTCCCTTCGTTCTTCACGGACGCCGGGAAGGTGAATGCTTGACCGGCGATGGCCGACGGGGGCACGTCGACGGTGACGACGACGAGGTCGGAGCCGCTTCCGCTCGCGGCGACCGCAAACGACGCGTTCCGCTCGTTGTCCGTCTCGTCCGATTCCGCGACGGCGCCGAGCGCGTCGGCGACCACGCGCACCGTGTGCGCGCCCGCGGTCGCGGGCCATGCGTCGCTCGTCACGTTCGTCGCGGCGCCGGCCGCGAGCGCCCCGACGCTCCGCGACCCGAGGCTCGTGGTCCCGTCGAGGAGGAACCGCACGTCGAACGCGCTCGCGTTGCCGGCGCCTTCGTTCGCGACCTCGGCCGTGAAGGTCACGTCGTCGCCGGCGTCCGCATCGGACGGCGTCGAGACCGAGGGGACGGCGAGGTCGGGGAGGGGCGCGCTGGCGTCCCCGACGGTGAACGTCCGGTTCCGGTCGATGTTCGTCTCGTCCGACTCGGCGACGGCGCCGCCGGCGTCCGCGGTCGCGCCGATCGTATGGGACCCGGCCGTGGCGGTCCACGGGTCGCTCGTCACGTTCACGGTCCCGCCGGGAGCGACGTCGGCGACCGGTTTCGTGCCGAGGTCGGTCGAGCCGTCGAGGAGGAACCGGATCTGGAAGGCCCCGGACTCCGCGGACCCGCGGTTCTCGACGGATCGCGGTGAACGAGACGCTCGTGCCGTCGACCGGGGTCGAGGCCGAGAGGACGAGGTCCGACACGGCAAGGTCGATCGTGTCGGCGGCGGTGACCGTGAAGGCCTGCTGCCGCTCGTTGTCCCCCTCGTCGGTCTCGGGCGTCTGGTCCAACGGGTCGGCCACGACGCGCACGGTGTGGCTCCCCGAGGTCGCGGTCCACGGATCGCTCGCCACGTCCGCGGTGGCGCCCGGCCCGAGGGCGGCGATCGTCCGTTCGCCGACGAGCGTCGCTCCGTCGAGGAGGAAATGGACCACGACGTTCGTCGCGTTCGCCGCACCCTCGTTCGCGATCGTCGCGTCGAAGACCACGGGATCGCCGGGCCGCGGAGCGGACGGGACGGAGAGCGCGGTGACGGACAGGTCCGCGCGCGCGGGCGCGCCGACGGAGAACGCCGCGTCGAGGTCGTTGTTCGTCTCGTCCCCTTCGGCGACCGTTTCGGCGACGTCCGCGACCGCCCGGACGCTGTGGTCCCCTTGGGTCGCGGTCCAGACGCTGCTTTCGACGACGGCGGACGCGTCGGCGGCGAGCGGGGGGGCCGCAGGCTCGCCGAGCGGCGTCGCGCCGTCGAGGACGAAACGCGCGGTCGAGGCTCCGGCCGCGCCGGCGCCTTGGTTCTTCACGGTGGCCTGGAACGTGACGGGGGCGCCGTCCGCGGCGCCGCTCGGGGCCTCGATCGAGACGACGACGAGGTCCGGGGTCGGTGCCGCTCCGACCGTGAACGTCTGCTCGCGGTCGTTGTTCTCCTCGTTCGTCTCCTCGACCGCGCCCGCGGGGTCCGCGACCGCTCGGATCGTGTGCGAGCCGGGGGTCGCGTTCCACGCGTCGCTCGTCACTTCGGCGGTCTTCCCCTTCTCCAACGCAGGTACGGTGCGCTCACCGACCCCCGCCCCGTCGAGAAGGAACCGCACGGCAAACGAGCCCGCGTCGCGGTCGCCTTTGTTCTCGACGCGGGCGACGAAGGTGACCGCGTCCCCGCCGGTCGCGCCGGAGGGCGTGGAAAGGAACACCAGCGCGAGATCGGCGGCCTCGACCTTGAACGTCCTCGACGATTGGTTGTTGGTCTCGTCGCCTTCGGGGATCGAATCGGCGGGGTCGACGATCGCCCGGACCTCGTGGTCGCCCGGCGTCGCCGTCCACGGGTCGCTCGCGACGTCCGCGGTCGCGCCGGGCCCGAGCGTGGCGATCTGCGTTTCGGAAAGGACGGCTCCGTCGAGAAGGAACCGGACGAGCACGTCGGTGGCCGCCGCGTCGCCGAGGTTCGCGACCGTCGCGACGAACGTGACCGGTTCTCCGGCGCCGGGCACGGCGGGCGCGACGACGAGCGAGGGGATCGCGAGGTCGGGGGCCGCGCTCTCTCCGGCGGCCTCATCGACGAGAAGCGGGAGCGCGGCGGGCGCCAGGGCCAGTACGAGGAGCGCGAGCGCGCGGGCTCGGGCCTCCATGCGCTGCCTCGGCGCCCGCGATTCGGATGCGCGGGCCGAGTCCATCCGGGCGCTCCGAGGCGTGACTGTGATGCATAAGTCTCATGGGTCACGAATCGAACGATGGAGCGCCCCGCATCCTCGCGGATGCGCAGTTTCATGAATCATGGCGCGATTCGTCGTCGCGTGCCGGACCCCCGGGGGATCGACCTTGTCACGTTGGACGACCTCATCCGCGTCCCCCCGTTCCACTCGTACCTCGACGTGCGTCTCCTCCATGCCGAGCCCGGGCGGGTCCGGATCCGGGTCCCCTACAAGGCCGAGTTCATCGGGAACCCGCTGATCCCGGCGTGGCACGGCGGCATCCTATCGGCGCTCATCGACCTTGCCGGCGGGGCGGCGCTCTTTACGGTCTGCAACGTGCCGACGCCGACGATCGACATGCGGGTCGACTACATCCGGCCGGCCGTCGCCGGGAACGACATCGTCGCCGAGGCCGAGGTCCTGCGATGCGGCAAGACCGTCGGGCACGTCCGGGTCGACGTCGCGGACGAGCGGACCGGGACGCTCGTTGCGACGGGGTCCGCGGCCTACAGCGTGAAGGGCCAGAGACCGGCCCCTGCGAAGGACGCGTTCCCGATCGGGTAAGGACGTCCGTTCCACGAACCGGGAAGAATCTTCATGTACCGACGAGGCCTCGTCCGGCCGTCGCGCCCGCGCGAGGTACGCCCCCCGACCCACGAACTCGCGCGGCGCGCGTCCCTCGATCCCTCAGGCGGTGACCTCGATCTGGCCCGTCATCCATGGTTGATGGGCCCCGCAGATCAACCGGAAGAGCCCCTC
Source organism: Methanobacteriota archaeon (assembly GCA_052387135.1). Classification (GTDB taxonomy): domain Archaea; phylum Thermoplasmatota; class SW-10-69-26; order JACQPN01; family JBQTJL01; genus JBQTJL01. The sequence continues at coordinate 4,315 of JBQTJL010000429.1, forward strand.
GGCGTCGGCGGTGAAGCGGACCTCGGTGACGTGGCCGCGATAGACCGGGAACGCGCCGACGCCCTCGTCCGTGAGGTTTCCGGAGGCGTCGAGCACGCGGTAGGCGGTCTCCGCGTGTCCTTCGAGCGTCGTCGGGTGGTGTCCGCCGTTCACTCCGTAGAAACGGAGCACGATCGCTTCGCCCTTTTTCACCGCGATGTGGGAGGGCGCCCACGCATACGCGTTCACGGCGGTCCCTTGGGCCAGGCGCTCGCCGGCGCCCGCGGTCCCCTTGTGTTCGACCGCCAGCACGGGGACCACGCGCTCGGTCCGCGCCGCGTCCTCGACGCAGCCCGCGACGGCCGCGGTCGCGATCAACAACAAGCCATACCGGGTAGCGTCCATCGCGGTCTCCTAGGGTGTCACGTCGAAGATGCCGGTCCACCCGAGCTCGGCGAACTCGGACTGGTGCGCGTGGAAGAGGTACCGTCCGGGCGTGTCGTACTGGAACTCGAGGATCGCCCGCTCGCCCTGGCAGAGCATCACCGTGTCCGTGATCTCGTACTGGTCGAGGCGGGTCCCCGTCCGGTACAGCTTGAAGACGTTCCCGTGGAGGTGGAACGAGTTGATCGGATCGAACTCGGTCATGTTCACGAGGTAGATCCGTGCAAGCTCGCCCACACGGAGCGGGATCGGGTGGTCCATGTAGTAGAATCCGATCCCGTTCACGGTGTAGAACTCGTTCCCGCCGTCGAAGTCGACGTCGAAACCGTTCATCACCATCACCATCTCTTTTGCCGGCGGTCGCGCCTCGGCCGGATCCACGATGAAGGCCCCGTAGAGCCCCTTGTGGATGTGTTTTTTCAAGGGCATCGTGTGGCAGTGGTAGAGGAACAGCCCGAACGGGTCCGCGTCGAACTCGTACGTGAACGAGCCCCCCGCCGCGATGTCCTCGAAGACGCCGTCCATGCCGGCCGGGTGGATCCCGTGGAAGTGGATCGTGTGCGGATGGACGTCGCCGTTTGCAAAGCGCACGCGGACGCGGTCGCCTTCGGTCGCGCGCAGCGTCGGGCCGGGGGCATAGCCGTTGTAGACCCAGCCGGGGAACTTCACTCCGCGGGCGACGAGGAGCTCCCGCGCGGTCGACGTGAGGCTCCATTCGCGAAGCGTCTGGCCCGACGGAAGGGTCGAGACGTGACCGCCGTCAAAGTGCGTGAGGAACTCCATCGCGGTGGTTCCCCCGGGGACCTGCGAGGGGACCGAGATCCCCATCGGATGCCCGGGAGGGTGTCCGCCGTGCGCGGTCGCGGCGAGCGCCTTCGGCATCCGGCCGATCGCGCGGGCCGCCGCGGCGAATCCGAGCCCGCCCGCGATCCCCTTCAAGAACTGGCGTCGCGAAACCATGGTCACACCGAGACGAGGAAGGCCGTGGCGGTCATCACGACGAGCCCGAGGAGGAGCCCGGCCGCGCCGGAGGGCTCCCGGAGGATCCCGGGGTTCGCGGGCGCGATCAAGACCAACACCTCCCAGATGGACCCGGCCCCCACGGCCATGAAGAGGAGCGGACAAAAGTAC
>JBQTJL010000430.1:0-3292 GCA_052387135.1 Methanobacteriota archaeon
GGTTGAACGTCGTCGGGCAGTTGTCCTCGCCGTCCGGCACTTGGTCGCCGTCGCCGTCGCCCGGCGTCGCGAGGCCGTATCGGACCGTGCCCGTGATCGAGACCGGGCCCGCGGTGACGTTGTCGCCGTCCGCGTGGCTCGTGATGTCGAGCTCGGGCGGCGACCGCTCGACGAGCGTCGAGGAAGGCGTGAAGCTCACGGGCCCGCTGGAGACGAGGAGGTCGTCCGGCTGCGGACAGTCCTCGGGGAGCCCCGTGGACGACGCGTAGTAGTGGTCGTCCGGGTGCTGGATCTGGAACTCGCCGCCGGGCCCGTCGACGTGGTTTGCGACGAGGGGTGCCGGGAGAAGGAACTGGCTCATGCGGATCGCGAACGCCTCGACGTCGAGGGTCGAGACGCACTTGTCGTGCGCCACGTTCGTGTACGCCATGATGTCGTGCGTCGGGACCGACGCACCGGTGTGGTCGCCCGCATCGCCGACGTGGCCCGTGCTCAGGCAGTGGCCGAACTCATGGGCGACGAGGTCGAAGTGCTCGAAGAAGTCGAAGCCGCCGGGGACCGGGTCGATCGCGCCGTTTACGGCGTAGCAGACCGAGCCGCCGCCCTCGCATTCCTCGACGTAGGTGCCGGAGTGGCCGTGGTGGTTCTCGAAGCCCGGGATCTCGTCCCATGCCTCGAGCGAAGCGAGGGGGTTTGCGCCCTTGCACGCGCCGGGATCCGGGATCGGCAGCCCGACCTCCTGTGCGAACCAGACCGGGTCGATGCCGATGCCGGCGCCGCCCGCGGGATTCGAGGAGACGATGATGATCTCGGGGTCCCATAGGGGGTCCGACTCGAAGCTGCCGTCGTCGACGAAGATGTTGAACTCGACCTCGAGGAGCCAGTCGAGGCCCATCTGCGGCGCAAGGAAGTGGACACCGGCGTCCCACATCTCGACCGCCTGCCGCATCACGCGGACGTCCCGCTCGGGGTAGGAACTCGCCGGGGGCACGATGAGCACGTCGATGATCGGCGTGTCGAGCCCATTGAGGTTCGTCCTCATGTGGTAGCAGCCGTCCGTGAAGTGCGGGCCGGCGGTGCTGTCGCCGTTGCATCCGGCCGGGATGTGGCCTTCGCCGAAATGCGTCCCCATTCCGGGGAGCGACACGCCCACCGGTGCCATCATCACGAGTGCGAACAAGATCGAAAGCGGGCGCTTGGTCGATACCATGGCCTTGGGCCTCCCGGACGCGGTTACATCGGAGTCCAGGGCTTAATGCTTTGCGAAGAACCAGGGAGGGCGAAGACGACCGCAACAACCATATCGCGGAGCCCCGCTTTCCGGGCATGCCAAGCCGGCACTCGGAAGGCGCGGGCGCGGAACCCTGCAGCATCTCTGGTTGTAAGGACCAATCCGAGCGTTCCCTCTCGTTCTCGCGGGTCGAAGGCGCGTTCCCGAAGGGCTCCTTGAACGCTTCGCACGGGAAGGCGAAGCTCTGCAAGAAGCACTACAAGGAGTGGAAGAAGGCGACGAAGGACGAGCGGGAGCTCGATCATCTCGGTTGGTGACGGACGGCCACGACGCGGCCACGGGCCTTGCGCCACGGACACCGCAACGAGCGTTCGGACCGCTCGTCGCCGGCCCGTCGCTATCCTCCCGTGGCGGGCGAAGCCCTCGTTGCCGCGAGCACGTCTCGGGCACGCGCCAGGGCCGCGTCGATGTTCGGCCGCACGTTCGCGTCGCCCACGTGGCGGAGGAACCCGGAGAGCATCATCGCTTCGAGAGGCTGTGTCTGGACGGCCGAGAGGATGACGGTCGTCCCGCGGGAACGGAACGCCTTCACGACGTGCTCGAAGGCGTGGAGGCCCGTCGCGTCGATGTAGGGGACGTGCCGCATCCGGAGGATCAGCACCTTCGGCGCCCCGGCGACCCGTTCGAGCGTCGCCTGGAACTCCTCGGCCGCGCCGAAGAAGAAGGGTCCGTCGATGCTGTAGACGACGACGCCCGGCGGGATGTCCTTTCCGGCGAGCGACTGCTGCCGCGCGTAGTGCATGTCGGCCTGGGGATCGATGACCTCGACCCGCGCGACCTTCGACATCCGGAGCATGAACAGGAACGCGGCAAGGACCATCCCGACCTCGACCGCGGTCACAAGGTCGACGAAGACCGTGATCCCGAACGTCGCGGCAAGGACCGCCGCGTCGCTTCGCGGCATCCGGAGGATGCGCTTCAGACGCGGCACCTCGCTCATGTTCCACGCGACGACGACGAGGATCCCGGCAAGGACCGAGAGCGGGATCTCCTCGGCGGTCGCCGCAAGCAGGGTCACGAACCCGAGGACGACGATCGCGTGCACGATGCCGGCCACCGGCGACGAGGCACCGTTCTGCACGTTCGTCGCGGTCCGCGCGATGGCGCCCGTCGCCGCGAACCCCCCGAAGATCGGCGCGACGAGGTTCGCGACGCCTTGGGCCACGAGCTCTTGGTTCGAGTCGTGCTTGTCGTCGATCATGCCGTCCGCGACGACGCAGCAAAGGAGGCTCTCGATCGCGGCAAGGAGCGCGATCGTGAGGGCGGCCGGGAGGAGCTCTCCGAGCCGCGCGAGCGAGACCTCCGGGACCGCGGGGGCCGGAAGGCCTTGGGGGAGCGCCCCGAACCGGTCGCCGACGCTTTCGACCGGAAGCGACAGGATGGACGACGCGGCGGTGAAGAGCACGAGCGCGACGACGGGCCCGGGGACCCGAGGGAGGGCCTTGCGGAGCCCGACGATGGTGACCACGGTCCCGACGGCGACCGCGATCGCCCACGGGTTCGCGTCGCCTGCGCGGGCGACGAGCGCGGCTACGCGCGGGACGGTCTCGGCGGGAAGGTCCTCGGGAAGTCCCAGGACCTCGCGGAGCTGCGAGAGGAAGATGATCGCGCCGATGCCGGCCGTGAAGCCCGTCGTCACAGGGTAGGGGATGAACTTGATGACCTGCCCCATCCGGAAGAGGCCGAAGAGGAGAAGGATCACGCCGGCCATCGAGGTCGCAAGGAGCAGGCCGTCCACGCCGTGCTCTTCGACGACGCCGAACACGATGACGACGAACGCCCCGGTCGGCCCGCCGATCGCGACGCGGGACCCGCCGAGGGCCGAGATGAGGAAGCCCGCGACGACCGCGGTCGCAAGGCCCCGCTCGGGAGCGACGCCCGAGGCGATCGCGAACGCGATCGCGAGCGGGAGGGCCACGATGCCGACGATCAGGCCCGAGAGCGCATCGCGGGCGAGCTGTGCGCGCGAGATTCCCTCGCGCAGCACCGTCCACAGCTTCG
>JBQTJL010000431.1:0-6007 GCA_052387135.1 Methanobacteriota archaeon
CATCCGTGATTCCTTAACGCCCGGCTCCGTCATTCCCGCACCCGGTCCATGAGCCGTTCGCAGTGCACGTTCGGGTCGAGTCCCTGGATGTCGTAGATAGCGAGTCGTTCCTCGAAGCCGTGGGCCACGCCGGCATAGTCGAGGACCCAACCCATGAGGGCGTCCGCGTTCTCGGCGAACGTGTTCGCCCACCGGAGCTTGGTGAACCGCACGAGCGCTCCCTTCGCGGGATCGTGGTGCTCCAACACGACGCGGTACAGGCAACGACTCGCGAGCAGCGTGAGGATGCCGACCCAGACGAGGGCTTCCACGATGGCGGGGTTCTTCGTGTTGATGACGTCGAACGCGTACTTGCTCTTGAGTTCCTTGAACACGAGTTCGATCTCCCACCGCGCGCCGTACAACGCCGCGACGTCCTCGGCGGAGAGAACATCTTCCGTGATGTTCGTCACGTACACGTGGTACTCGCCCGAGTCGTGATCCATGACCGCGACGAGGCGGAACTCGCGCGTGTCCCCGCTCGACGATCCACCGTAGGCGCGGTGCCGGAACCGCACCTCGACGTTGGCGTCGAGCACCTCGCGCTTGAGGCGAGGGAGGACGTCCCGCAGGCGTTCGCCCTCCACGGGGACGCTCGCGCCTCGTACGCGCCGCACGAGGCGCGTGATCGTCGGGTCCGCGTTCTCCTTGAGACGGCTCACGAAGAAGCCACCGTTCCGCTGGATGCGGTCGAACACTTGGTACTTGAAGAACCCGAGGTCGACGAGGAGGACGCGGTCCTTCACCCACGGTCCAAGCCGTAGCGTGTGCACCTCGCTCTGCCGCTCGCCGAAGAGGCGCACGCTCTTGACGCCGTCCGCGACCGCGCTCACCACGACGCTCACCTTGACCCCCGCCGCGACCTTGCGGGCGCGCGTCGCCGGCCACTTCTTCGCCAACGCCGCGTGGAGACGGATGATCGTGCTGTCCTGCACCAAGACGTCCTTGAACACGCGCAACCGCTCCTTGAGCACGCGGCCGGGACCGCGAGCCAGCTCCTCGATGCCGTGCAAGACGCATTCATGGAGGAACCGGACGAGTTCCCGGTCGAACCGCTTGTAGAAGCTGCCCCGCGCCAGCTTTTCGCCGCCCGCCTTCTCGTACCGCCGGTGGAGGCTCGCGAGCGTCCGCTGCATGCCGACGCCGAACCCCAGCACGAGGACCCAGAACAAGAGGACCGGGTCCACCTTCCGGTAACGCTTCACGACGCCCGTCTCCTCGGCCTTCGCGCGCAACCACTCAGGAGGAAACAGTCCGTTGAGCGCTTCCTCGATGACCGGGCCCGGCCCCTTGGCCGCCGGCTCTCGCTGACGACGGTTCCTCGGCATGTGCATCCCGGCAGCGACGACGCCGCGGGCGGGCTTCAAACGCACGAAACCGTGCCGGGAAGGGGGCTTAAGGAATCACGGATGGACGTAGGTGCAACTGTCCTTGTGGGCGTCGATAGCGACGACAGGTCGCATCGTGGTTCTCCTGCCGGAGTCCCGGCGGGACCACCGAGAAGGTAGGCACAGTTGGGCCTACCGAAACCAGGTCGCGCTCCGCCCGTCAAACACCGGCGGCAGACCTACATGCCCACTTGTTATCCTGATGGGCTTTCGCTTCCGCGCGATTCCGACTTCGAAGCAACGATGACCCTGCGGCGGCGCCCATCCTTACGGCCCGCAACTCTCGTCCGAGCCAGGGGCCCGGTTATAGCCGCTGCTCGGACCCCACGCACAGCTCGAGCTGGTACGTACGATGCTGCCTGTCGTGACCGAGACCACCGCCTGGTAGCTCGACCCGTCAAGGCGCCCTAGGGCGTTGCACGTCATCGTCGGCGGCTTCCAGCCCGTCACTAACACGACGGGTGCCAACGCACCACCGGAGATCGCCGGAGTCGAGCCTGCGCGATCGAGAACAACCTCGCCGGAGACCGCGTTCCGGAGCCGCATGGTCCAAGCTGCGGTTCCGGCGAGGCCGCCGCCGTTTTCGACTCGGGCACTAATCGTGTATGTGCACAGTTCGCCGCTGAGAGCATCTTGTTCGACCGTGAACGTGATGTCCCTCGACCGCCGGACTAGGAGATCCGCCGGACCGCCCGTCGGGCATGGCGGAGCCCCGGGGGCGATTCCGTCGTTGCGGGCAATGTCGCCGGCGCAGAAGGCGGTCGGGCCGTATCGCGCCTGCCATTTTTCGAAGAAGCCCTTGCAGACGAGGCCGAACGTCGCATCCTCGCATTGTGAGGCCGTTGTCGTCCCGCCTTGCCTCTCCGCGTCCCGCAGGACCTGCCAGATTGGCCCGAAGCCGGCCTGCGCGCGGTCCCACGACTCCGCGGTTGACCCGGCGTCGTAAATGTCCCACAGGAACGTGGCGACGGCCAGCTCGGATCTCCGCGTCTTCGGATAATTGAACGGTGGGTTCGATTGGGCAGGATTCTCGAAGTTGACATGATCGACGTACAAGGGAGTGCGGACATCGCTGAACCATTCGGAACCCCGCACGGCTGCACTGAAAAAACTGGCAAACCCCTCAGCCCACGCAAGTTCGGCAGTGTCCTCCTTGTCCCACTGGTGAGTCCCCGTGGAGAAGAACGCCGGGGCGAAGAAGGACCACATCACGAAATGGCCGTATTCGTGCAAGACCATCGACGGGTCGTGCTCATCGCCGCGTGCGATCTTCATCACCCCCGACTTGAACGCAGCCTCTTTTCCAATCTCGAATTCCGAGGCGGAGGTGTCAGAGGGCCACTGTGCAACGACGGACCGCAGTTCGGAGTCCGTCACAAGACCCTGCGACAGAAGGTACCGCGCTCCCTGCGTGATCGCCGATTGGATGTCGAACGCGGCCGCGTCGTCAGGGACCCCGTTCGCGTCCGTCACGTCCAACTCCCATGGGCCCGCAATCCATTGCGATCGGTAGGACTCGACGCTATAGACGCTCCCGCTTGGAGACTCGACGCTCGACCACGGAGAAGTGCTGGAACCCTTCAGATAGAAAGCCCCTGGTCCGGGGGCATTCACCTGCATCGCGAATTTCCCGTCCGGCCCCGTCACAGTACGTCCGAGCGGCACCGCCTCCGGCGCAGCCCCATCCTGGAAGAGCTCCACCGTGATGCCCCCGACCGGGATGGTCGCTGGCGAGGGATTGGACGCCGGCGGCTGCACCGTGAATGAACTCGCTCGAACGATGCCCGACGCGAGCGTGGAGCCAGTCGAGAGCCCCGCGAGTTTTGTCACGAACGCGTCGTAGAGGCCGGCTCCAGCGGGCTGCGACGCGTTCCGCGTCGGGAAGTTGTTAGAGAAGGTAGTGCCGGCAAGGATCGCGTTCCCCTGGTTGTCAACTGCGACCCCGACTGAGCCACCTTCCCCGGAGTGCCCTCCGAGACATGTGGAGAAGACGAGGGACCCAAGCCTCGTAAGCTTCGCCGCGAACGCATCGTAAGACCTTCCGCACGCAGGCTGAATCGGATTCACGGTCGGAAAGTCCACGGACCCTGTTGTTCCGGTAACGACGATATCGTCGGCTGGGTCAAGCGCGACGCCTCCACTAAAGTAGGCATAGTTAAATTCGTGATCTGATCCACCAAGGTAAGTGGAAAAGAGCAGCATGCCTGTGGGGGCAAGCTTCGTCACAAAAGCGTCCCACGCTCCTGCATTTTTAGGCTGTGTCGCCATCAGGGTCGGGAAGTCCGTGGAGCTCGTGATCCCGGTCACGACCACTTCCCCCAGAGAACCAACAGCCACGCCATAGCCAAACTCGTCCCCTCCACCACCGAGGTATGTGGAAAACGACGGCGTGCCAGTGGGAGTGAATCTAGTGACAAACGCATCCCTATATCCACTCCGTCCCGATTGGCCCGGGTTCGCCGTCGGGAAATCCGCGGATTGCGTTACCCCCGTAACGACGAAGTTCCCTTGTGAGTCAACTGCAATTGCACGACCGGAATCGCCACTCGACCCTCCAAGGAATGTTGAGAAGAGCAGTCCGCCGGCTGCGGTGTACTTGGTTACAAATGCGTCTTGACCCGAGGATAGCGTGGGCTGACTCGGCCCTGAGGTCGGAAAGTTCGTCGACCACGTCTCGCCCGTCACGTACACATTCCCGGATGTGTCCACTGCGATGCTTGCGCCGGTCTCGGGCCCCCAGCCGCCCAAGAACGTGGAGTAAGACACGTACCCGGTTGGCGTGAGTTTAACGACGAACGCGTCATAGGTGCCGCCCCCGTGCATCGGCTGGCTCGCCCGAAGCACGGGAAAATCATTGGACCCGGTCCTCCCCACGATGACGGGCTCTCGCTGGCCATCCACAGCGACCCACAGCCCCAAATCGAAGTCGGACCCACCCAGGTAGGTCGAGAAGATGCGACTCCCGTCGGATGTCAACTTCGTCACGAATGCATCTACGTATCCTCCCGCATGGCTTGACTGAGTGGCGTTGAATGTCGGGAAGTTCGCCGACCGCGTATACCCCGTGACAATAGCGTCGCCCAAGGAATCGACCGCAACCCGCTCACCGTAGTCATCGTCGGAGCCGCCGAGGTACGTCGAATACACGATTACCGGATCGATCACGACCGTCCGGCCCGCATCGTACGATCCGACATCGAAGTGGACAACAGCGCCTTCGGACACTAAGAATCCACCATCAACGCCTACGCGCGCTCCCTCGACCTCCTGGTACATGATCGGCGCGTGGTGGACGACCGTGCGTTCGCCGGCCCGCACGAAGAGCGCACCCGTCGGTCCGACCTCGACATCGTCCGCGCCCGCGACAGCGAACCGTATCATGCTCGGGTCCGCTCCCGGGGCGACGAGGAAGTCGTACTCCAATTCGCCCTCGGCCGACGTGTAGTATGCGACGTCGATGCCGGGCCACACGCCCCGGTGCGTGACCCGGTCGAAGCTGCGGACGCCTTCGGCCCCGCGCGCTGGGTCGTTCCCCAGGTAGTGGTTCGAGATCCCGTCGAGCTGACGACCGTTCTCGACCATACGCGTGGCACTCGTATCCTCGAAGACGAAACGAAGGACGGTCGGCGGCGACGCCGGAGGCTCGTCCGGCCCCGGCCCAAGGGAAGGGCCGAGGACGGAAGGACCGGGGACGCGGGGACTCCGGGTGTCCGCGTCTTCCGGGCGAGCCGGGTCCGCCAGGACGACGACGGGCCCCTCCGTCGTCAGGAACGTGCGCATTCCTGGCGCCTGTGCGGCGTGCGTGACCTCGGCGGGCCACTGACCAAGGTTCTCCTCGAAGCGGATCCCCGACGAGCGGGCGGCAGCCAGCAGGACGGAAGCATCCCTCCGTGGAGGGCACCCACTCTCGGAGCAGGAGACAAGAGTAGCTGGACCGGAGATGGAGGAAGACGCGGGAGTGAACGCGGGTAGGAGGAGACCGGCAACCAACACGACGACCAAGGATTGGCGGATGTTCGAGCCTCCCGACCTGCCAAGAAGCTTGGACCGCTTATAGTCTTACCGCGCCCGCTGCAAGCCAATCGGGATAACGACCGAGGTAAGCCGCCCGAGCCCGAAGGGCGAGGGTCGGCTTGACCGAGTTGTTACACGGACGGGTATGCTCGCTCGAAGAACTCGTTTTCGTCCTCAGTCAAGGCGATAGACGCCTTGGGATTCGGGAGGAGTTGCCGCGCGCTGTTGGAGTTGTAGATCAGGACTCCCGAAACCTTCGCGTAGTCGGGGCGCGCGAACGCTCCCTTACCCGAGAACGTGCCCGCGATCTTCTCGGCCACCTCGAAGGGAGTGGGCATCAGTTCACCGCTCAAGTTGATGACCACGACGTTCGGGTGGTCGCGCGTGAGTTGCTTCCGGTCGATGAGGTTGTCCGGGTTGAACGAGCCGCCGATCATGGCCGTCCCCGTCCCCACCATGCCGGGCGAGGGCTGGAAGAAGAGAGCGCCCACATCGGTCCCCTGAAAGGTGAATGGGATGGACCGCGGCTTAGCGAAACTCGATGCCCGGAGAATCGCAACCTGAGC
>JBQTJL010000432.1:0-3743 GCA_052387135.1 Methanobacteriota archaeon
TCCCATCGCATCCGGGACCCGTGCGCATCCGAATCCACAAGGACCGCCCCGATCCTGCGCTCGACGTTTCCGCGATCGCGTCCTTCCTTTCGAGGAGCCTCCCCGCGGACGTCGAGATCGCGGGCGACCTTGCGAGCCGGGCGCCGGCGGAGGCCCGGGCCGGCCTTGCCCGCGCTCTCGCCCCTCTCCGCGTCCTCGACCCGACGCGGCGCTGGACCCTGCGGGTTCCCTTTCCGCCCGAGGCGCGGTTCGAGGAACGGGTACTGTCCGGCGCAGCAGAACCTCGAGGCATCGCCTACGAGGGGCACGCGCTCCAGGTCGCCTTCCGGGACCTCCTGCGGCCTCGCGACCTCGACACCGTCGACATCGTGCTGACGGGCCGCCTCTTCGTGACGTGGGGCGAAGACGGCCGCTACCACTTCCGGGTCGCGGTCCTTGGCGCGCCCGCCCTCGTGTCGACGACCGGGCTCGTCGAGGCGCCCGCTCGCCCCCGCGAGTACTACGTGAAGAAGCAGGCCCTCCTTGCGATGCGCGCCCCCGTCACGCACGAGGTGCTCCGAGAAGGGCTCGAGGGACGGCTCCTCGATCCCGGGGACGCCCGGCTCACCGAATGCGCGAAAGGCTACGCGCTCGCGGCCGTCCTCTACCAAGCGACCGGCGAGACCTGGTGCGACGACAAGGAGTGCCGGCTCTACGACGCGCACTGGCAGGAGGACCTTCTCCGTGCGCAGGTCACGTCGGGGCGCCTGTGCGCGCGCCATACGGCAGTCGTCGACCGCGTACGGGCGCCGGAAAAATGACGACGCTGAACCAGGGCCCGGCCCCGGACGGAAAACGCCAAGAACCGGGGACGTTCGTTGCTCCCTGGGGGGATTCCCTTGCATGGGCTCATCTTCGCGGAACTAAAGAAATTCGTCGTGGACCGGTACGGGGCCGCCGCGTGGAACCAACTCGCGACGGAGGCCGGCGCCGCCGGAAAGATCTTCCTTCCGAACCAGGCGTATCCGGACGCCGAACTGCTGCCGCTCCTCGGCACGGCCGCGAAGCTCACAGGCCGATCGCAGGACGAGATCCTGGAAGACTTCGGCGAGTTCATCGCGCCAGACCTCTTGAAACTCTACGGGCTCCAGCTCAATCCCCAATGGAAGACGCTCGACCTCGTCGAGAACACGGAGAGCATCATCCACCGGCTGGTGCGGGCGCGGGACCCTGCCGCCAGTCCCCCAAAGATCGTCTGCCGCCGGGAAGCGACGGACCGTGCCGTGATGGTCTACCGCTCGCAGAGAAAGCTCTGCTCCGTCGCGAAGGGCATCGTGAAAGGGGTCGCGAAGACGTACGGCGAAGAGGTCCGGCTCTCGGAAAGCACCTGCATGAACCATGGAGGAACCCAGTGCGAGATCCAGATCCAGGTCCAGCGGTAGGCCGCGCGCCGCCGTACGCGGAGGCGCTCGCCGGCACGGCGCTCGACGCCCTCTACGCGCTCTCGCCGGATGGGACCATCCTTTCCTGGAACTGGGGGGCCGAGACCCTGTACGGCATCCCCGCGTCCGAGGCGGTCGGCGATTCGGTGTATCGCCTCCTCGTGCCGGCCGGGGACATCGAGGAGATGCGGCGGGCCCTCACGGAGGCGGTGGAGACGGATTCCTCCGTCCAGGAGATGCGCCGCGTCGCCCGTTCGGGCGCCCCCCTCGTCGTGCAGACCGTGATCCGGGCGGTCCGGCCCGGAACAGGCGGCGTCCAATTCCTCGCCGTCTGCGAGAAGGACATGACGGACGCAAAGCACCTCGAGAAGCAGCTCTCGGACCAGATCTGGTCGCTTACGGCGATCCAGGGCTTCCTCCAAGGGATCCTCGACGGGTCCCAGGATTACGCGATCATCGCGACCGACGCCGAGGGCCGGGTCCAGGTATGGAACGAATGCGCGCGCCTCCTCTTCGGGTATGCCCAGGAGGACGTGAAGGGCCGCTCGTGCGTCGCGTTCCTCTGCGCGCCCGAGGAGGTGACGAGCGGACGCGCCGCGGAGGCGTTCCGATCGGCCTCTTCCTGCGGACGTTTCGCGGGGGAACTCCTCGGCGTCCGGCGTGACGGGGCACGGTTTCCGCTGGGGCTCACCGTGAACCGGCTCCGGGCGACGGAACGGGAGGACCCGGGGTTCGTCGTGATCGCCCGCGACCTTACCGACGCGAAGCGGGCCGAGGAAGAGAGACTCACGGTGGCCGCCCACGAGCGCGAGATCGCGCGCTTGAAAGAGCTCGACGAGCTGAAGACGTCCATCATCAACACGGCGTCGCACGAGCTCTCGACGCCGCTTACGCCGATCACGCTTCAGCTCCACCTGTTGAAGAGATCGGCGGCGGGCATCCCGCCCGAGCTCCAGAAATCCGTGACGATCATCGACCGCAACGTGGAGCGGCTCGCGTCGCTCGTCTCGGAGGTCCTCGAGGTGGCCCGCATCCAGGCCGGGCGTCTTCCGGTCGAGCCCGCGCCGATCCGCGTGGCGGAGGCGCTCACCGAAGCGTGCGAGTCCTACGAGGACCCCGCCGAGGCCGCCGGGGTGTCGCTCCGCCTCTCGGTGCCACCGGACGACGTCGTCGCGTTCGCCGACCGCGTCCGCCTCGGCCAGGTCCTCTCGAACCTCCTCGCAAACGCGATCAAGTTCACGCCGAAGGGCGGGCACGTCGTCGCGGGTGCCGTCCGACGAGACGGGCGCGTCCTTCTCTACGTCGAAGACGACGGCGTGGGGATCGACGCCGCCGACCTTCCGAAGCTCTTCCAGCCCTTCTCGCAGGTGCACGATCCCCTTGAGCGGACCCGTTCCGGGTCCGGCCTCGGGCTCTACATCTGCCGTGGCATCGTCGAGGCGCACGGCGGGCGGATCTCGTGCGAGAGCGCGGGACGCGGGAAGGGCTCCCGATTCTCGGTCGAACTCCCCACAGGTTGATAGGGACGGGCCCGAATGGGGAACCGTTGACCTACTTCGTTCTCCGCCCGTGCAAGACCGCCGCGGCGTTCGAGGCGTTCCCCCAGAAGGACATCCGGTTTCGGCTTGCGGATGCCGGGCCGCTCCTTGCCGAGGCGGGATTCCGGATCCTGCGCGACGCCGGTGTCGTCCTCCTCGTCGAGCGCGGCGGCTGCGAGGCATCCGTCTTCGCGTCGGGCAAGTTGCTGTTCAAGACCACGGACGAAGCGCTCGCAAAACGGACCATGGATGCACTGGTCGGTGCGCTGGCGGTCAAATAGGCCCATTCAGCGCCGGATCGGTGCGGTCGGCGGCTTGCGCTCGACGATGATGGCGAGCGTGCGCGGGTTGAACTTGCGCTGGCAGATGTTGCAGAATCGCGCCTGGTAGACGTCTTCCACCCCGCGTCCGCCACAGAACGGGCAGACGGTGCGCGCAGTGCCGAACAACACCGGTCCCCGCATTTGCTCTGTCTCACCGACTATACGAGGATTTGCACTTACCCCTTTATAAACGCGGGGCCGGTCAAGAGGGTCCGGACGGCATTCGTTCGATCGCTTCGCGGACGGCGACGAGGAACGCGTCCGCCCTTCCCTTTTCGAAGATCCCGTCCGCGCCGAGACGTCGGAGGGGTCCGCGGAGCTCGGCGCCCGAGAACTCGGCCCCGCCGCGGACCGGCGCGCCGCGGCCGAACTCGGCGTTCACGGACAACGCGCGCGCCGCAGGAAGCCCCGAAAGAAGGAGGTCGCAGACGACGAGATCGAACTCGGAGGTCGCGAGCGCG
>JBQTJL010000433.1:0-2743 GCA_052387135.1 Methanobacteriota archaeon
CGGACTCGAGCGTCTCCTCCGCGAGTCTCTTGCCCTTTCCGCGCGGGACCACGCCGCCCATCTCGAGGAGGATCCCCGCGATCGAGGTCGACTTGTCGATGAACGACTTCGGGGCCGGGCCTTTGAGGCCTGCCGTGAGCGCGTCCAAGGCCTCGTTCGCCTCGACCGCGCAGCCGACGGCCTTGCCCACGGGCTGGCCGCCGTAGGTGACGGCGCACTCGACCTTGATGTCCAACGCCTCGCCGAGCTCGATGAAGTCGCGCGCGTACCGCTTCGCGATGTCCATCGTGGGGATCTTCGTCCCCTCGCCCATCGGAAGGTCGATCACGCAGTGGTTCGCGCCGACCGCCTTCTTCTTCGCCATCACCGAGGCGAGGAGCTGCGCGCGCGGGTCGATCGAGAGCGGGTGCTCGACACGGATGATGATGTCGTCCGCGGGGGCGAGGTTCACGCCGCCGCCCCAGCACATGACGCCGCCGTGCTCGAGCGTGATCCGCTTGATCTCGTCCGCGGTGAGCGTCACGGGGCAGAAGACCTCCATCACGTCCGCGGTCCCCGCGGCGCCGGTCACGGCGCGGCTCGAGGTCTTCGGGATGTAGAGGCCGCACGCGGCTACGATCGGGACGACAAGGAGCGTGATCTTGTTCCCCGGGACGCCGCCGATCGAGTGCTTGTCGAAGACGACGAGGTCCGGGAAATCGAGCTTTTCGCCGTGGTGGACCATCGCGCGCGTAAGGTCCACGGTCTCCCGCATGTTCATGCCCTGGATCTCGATCGACGTGACGTACGCGGAGAGCTCGATGTCGGTGAGGCTTCCGTCGACGATGTCGACGACGAGCTCCTCGATCTCCTGCGTCGAGAGCTCCTCGCCCTTCATCTTGCGCTTCACGTGCGCGACGCTCCGGGGTCGCTCCGCGGGCCGGAGCGACAGGGTCGCGCCGGGGGAAAGATCGAACCGGTTCTGGACCTGCTCGAAGACGCCGACCTCGCCGGGTTCCACGATCGTGTCCGTGATGTCGACGATCGCAGTGAGCGAGTCCCCGTTCGACTGCACGCGGACGCGGTCCTGCGACTTCACCCCGAGCTCTTCGGCGTCGGAGACGTTCAAAAGGACCTGGTATTTTCCGAGATCGATGTCGAGAATCTTCACTCTGAGCGTGAGGCCATCCATAAAATCAGGCGATCGCCATTTCCACCGTACTCTGTGTCGGACTCTACTCGGTTCCTCGCATCATAAAGGATGCGGTCTTGGGAGTCCGCCGGTTGTGGCGGCCCTTATTTAAGGCGCCTAGGTGCCTTCCTGCCAGGACGCGAGATATTTCCGCTGTTCCACGGTGAGCGTGTCGATCTTCATCCCCATCGCGGAAAGCTTCCGAAGGGCGACGTCGGCGTCGATCTCGCGCGGCACGGGATAGACACGGGGCTCGAGCGTCCCGGCGTGCTCGACGAGATATTCGGCCGCGAGCGCCTGGTTCGCGAAGCTCATGTCCATGACCTCGGGCGGGTGGCCTTCGGCGGCGGCGAGGTTCACGAGCCGCCCTTCGCCGAGGACGAAGAGCCGTCGGCCGTCCTTCATCGCGTACTCGACGACGTTCGGGCGCACCTCTTCCGTCGTCTTCGCCTTCGATTTGAGGTAGGGAAGGTCGATCTCGTTGTTGAAGTGGCCCGAGTTCGCGACGATGCAGCCGTCCTTCAGGCGGTCGATCGCCTTCGTGCCGACGACGTTCACGTTGCCGGTCACCGTGACGACGAGGTCCGCGACCGCGGCCGCGTCGGATATCGGCATCACGTCGAAGCCGTCCATCACGGCCTCGAGCGCCTTCACGGGGTCGACCTCGCAGACGATGACTTTGGCGCCCATCCCGCGGGCGCGCGCCGCGAGGCCCCGTCCGCACCAGCCGTAGCCCGAGACGACGAAGCGCTTTCCGGCAAGGAGGACGGAGGTCGCGCGAAGGATGCCGTCGATCGTGCTCTGGCCCGTGCCGTACCGGTTGTCGAAGAAGTGCTTCGTCTGGGCGTCGTTCACCGCGACGATCGGGTACTTCAGCGCCCCTTCGTCCGCCATCGCCCGGAACCGGATCACGCCGGTCGTCGTCTCCTCGGTACCGCCGATGACGCCCTTCAGCAGGGGCTGCTTCTTCGTGTGCAGGCGGATCACGAGGTCGCCGCCGTCGTCCATCGTCACGGTCGGCTTCTGGTCGAGCGCCGCGTCGACGTTCTGGTAGTACTCTTCGTTGTTCACGCCGCGCGACGCGTAGACGTTCACGCCCTCCTTCGCAAGGGCGGCCGCGACCTCGTCGTTCGTGGAGAGCGGGTTGCTGCCGCAGATGGCGACCTTGGCGCCGCCCGCGACGAGGGTGCGGACGAGCACCGCGGTCTCCTTCGTCACGTGGAGGCAGGCTGCGAGCGTCACGCCTTTCAGCGGCTGTTCTTTGCGGAACTCGTCGCGAAGGCCCATCAAGACCGGCATGTGGGCCTCGGCCCACTTGATCTGGCGCGCTCCGGCGGCGGCAAGCGAGGGGTCCTTCACGCGGTTCGGTGGGGGCATGGCGGAGGCATCCTCTGAGCCTTATATAAGACGTTGCCAGCGCCCCGGCGCGGCACTAGACGGGCGGCATGGGGAACCGTTCCGGAGAGTATCCTGATTTCTGTGTACG
The DNA here is from genome assembly GCA_052387135.1 of Methanobacteriota archaeon. GTDB lineage: Archaea > Thermoplasmatota > SW-10-69-26 > JACQPN01 > JBQTJL01 > JBQTJL01. The sequence goes on from JBQTJL010000433.1 coordinate 2,658, forward strand.
CGTGAGTGGGCGTTCGTGGGTCGGGTTCATTGCGGGATACGTCCTTCGAAGTATATGACGAATTGGAGGAGGGCTTGTTGCCAGTA
>JBQTJL010000434.1:0-12757 GCA_052387135.1 Methanobacteriota archaeon
TGTTTTTGGAAGGCGTCCGGTCGTCAATCAACGTTTAAATAGGGGTACTTTCATCCCCCACCGAATCCGCCTCGGTGTTTCTATGGAAGAATCCTGGATGGAGTCCGCCGCGTCCCGCGGACGGCGCCGCACGGTCATCGTGGGCGTGGCCCTCGTCTCGCTCTTCCTCTTCGCCCTGTTCCTCCGGGCCTATTTCAACGTCCCGGTGATCCAGCGGGACGGCGAGTTCGTCCTCCCGGAATCCGACTCGTACTACCACAAGCGGACCGTCGACCACATCCTCGCCACCGAACGGCAGCTCATCTGGGACCCGATGCTGAACTATCCGCACGGGGACATCGACCCGAACCCGCCGTTCTACGATTGGCAGATGGTGTTTTCCGCGAAGGCGCTCGCCGCGACCGGCATCGTGTCCGGGATCGACGAGGCGGCGTGGTGGGCGACCGTCTGGAGCCCCGCCGTCTGGGCGGCCCTCACGGTCTTCCCGGCCTACCTTGTCGCCCGGTCCGCGTTCGCGTCGCGGAAGGCGGGCCTTGCCGCCGCGTTCTTCATGGCGACCTCGATGAGCCACATCGAGCGTACCGAGCTTGCCTACGCGGACCACGACGCGGCCGTGCTCTTCTTCATCGTGCTCACGATCGCGTTCTTCGTGCGGTCCTTGGCGCTGCTTCGCCCCGGCGTCTACGTCGAGAAGTGGGGCGACGGCGACGGCCGCCGCGCGGGCCTCTCCCGCTTCGTTTCCGAGAACAAGCCGGCTCTCTACATGGCGGGCCTTGCCGGCGTCGCGCATGCGGGCGTCGCCCTCACGTGGAAGGGCTTCCCGTATGTTACAGGCATCCTGTTCGTGACCGCCGCGCTCTATCTCCTCATCGCGCACACGGCGCGCCGCGAGGGCTTCGGCGTCTTCTCGGTGACGTTCATCGCGCTCCTTCTCGGCGTGCTCCTCCCGATCCCGTACTACAACGCGACGACGTTCTTCTCGGCGCTCTACGCGCCGTTCTACATGACGGCGATCTTCGTCGTATTCGGCGCCGTGTTCCTCCTCGCCCGGAACTATCCGACGATCCTCGTCGTCCCGGCGTTCCTCTTGGCGCTCGGGGTCGGGGTCGCGGCCGCGTTCTTCGTGCTCCCCGAGGTCGCAACGACGCTCCTCTACAACCTCGTCTACTTCCGGCAGACGAAGCTCTACACGACGATCGCGGAGGCGCACCCGTCCGAGTTCCAGAACCTGATCTTCGCCTCGGGCTACGCCGCGTTCCTCCTTACGATCTGGGGCCTCGTGCATCTGTTGATCAAGATGCGCAAGACCTGGGAGCCGCAGCGCCTCGCGGTCTTCGTCTGGGTCCTCGTCGCGACCTACATGGCGATGCAGGCCGCCCGTTTCCTCTTCAACGCGACGCCGGCGTTCAGCGTGATGGGCGGCTGGGTCGTCGCGATGGCGGTCGACCGCCTCCGGCTCCAGGAGATCGGGCGCACCGTCGCCAGCATGGGCGACGTGGTCCTCGGTCTTCGGCGGGGGACCCGCACGGGCCACGTCGTCGGCGTCCTTCTCGTCGCGTCCCTCGTCGTGTTCCCGAACGTCTTCATGGCGGTCGACGCGGGGATGACGAGCGAGGCCGAGAGCCGGTACATCGACGCGCACCCCGGTTCCTCCGGCTTCATCTCGAAGCGCTTCGGCGCGTTCGGCGGCAACTACATCCAGGACTACTGGTTCGAGGAATTGAACTGGTTCTGCACGCAGGACCTAGAGATCGAGGACCCCGCGATGCGACCCGCGTTCCTCTCGTGGTGGGACTACGGCCATTGGACCGCCGCCGCCGGCTGCCACCCCACGGTCGCCGACAACTTCCAGAACGGGTTCTTTTTTGCCGGGAACTTCATCGCGTCCCGGAGCGAGACCCATGCGACGCAGCTCCTTGCCGCCCGGCTCTTGGAGTCGGTGAAGATCCACACGCCCTCGAGCGACGTCGCGATCGACGAATCGGACGTCGCGGCAAAGCTCGAGGAGCTCGGGGTCCCCGCGGGCGAGGGCGAGGCCGCGGTCGAGACGCTCTTCCGCTTCGAGCCGATCCCGGCCTTGGACCTTGAGGATTCCGCGGCACTCCTTGCCTGGGCCGAGTCCTCGACGGGGAAGAAGATCCGCTACTTCGCCGTGGATGTGCGCATGTTCCCGTTCGACAACCCCGCGCAGCCGGGGATCGAGCAGTCGAGCATCCTCTACGCGCCGCTCTCGCTCGCCGAGAAGACGCCGGAGGACTACTTCGAGACGATCTTCATCGACCAGTCCGGGCGGCCGTACACGCAGTCGGAGTACCTCGCGGAGCAGACGATCGACCCCTCGACGGGGCAGGGCCGCATCCAGGTCACGGACTACCAGCTCCGCTACAAGGCGCCCTTCTTCGACTCGATGTTCTACCGCACGTACGTCGGCACGCCGCCCCAATCGACGCGGACGGGCCAGCTCTGCGCGGAATACACCGAGACCCCGACCGCCCCGCAGCTGGCGAGGGGCGACGAGATCCCCGGCCTCCTCTGCCCCGCGATGGGCCTCACCCACTGGCGCACGGTCTACGTGAACTCGGGGCTCCGGATGATCGCGTACACGCCGGGCGCCGTCGTCACGGGGCGCGTGACACTCGGGTCCGAGCCGCTCGCCGGCGTCGACGTCACGGTCTTCGACGACGCGGGCGACCTCACGCACACGCTCCTTTCCGAGGACGGGCAGGCGCGCTTCCCGGTCGAGGAGATGGACGTCCCCCACGCGACGACGCAGACCGGCGAGGACGGCTCGTACCGGCTCCTCGTCCCCTTCTCGACGGGCCCGCGCGGGATCCGCGTCGAGGTCTCGCGGAACGGCGCCGAGATCGGCAACTTCTCGTTCCCGGTCTCGCGGGCCGAGGCCGAGCGCGGCGCGACCGTTGGCACGGGCCGCTCCGACGTGTCGGTGGCGCCCGCCGTGATCGACGCCGTGACCTACCTCGACGTGGACGGCGACCAGGGCTTCGACCCCGCGGTCGACCGGACGTTGGGCGGCGTGACGCTCACGCTCGAGGAGCGCACCGTGACGTCGGCCGACGACGGCTCCGTGCGGATCGAGGGCGTCGTCCCCGGCCGCTTCTTCGTGAACGCGGCCGCGGAAGGCTACGAGTACGAGACGAGCACCGGCATCCTCGACGCGGTCGCCGGCGAGACCGTGACCGCGGCGTTCGGCTTCCGACCCGCGCGCGTCCCGATGAACGGCACGGCCTGGGCCGACCGGAACGGGAACGGCGCGATCGACCCCATCGACGGGGAGCCCCTCGCAGGGACGGCCCTGGAGTTCACGCGGGCCGAGGCAATCGAGAACAACACGGCCGAGGACGTCTCCGTCGAGACCGACGCGGACGGCCGCTTCACGGCGTCGCTCCGCCCGGGCGTCTACACGGTCCGCGGGCAAGCCACCGGGGACGGCGCGACGTTCCGGCTCGAAGAGGTCCTCGTCGTCGGCATCGGGCAGGAGCCCTTCACGAAGGACCTCGAATTCCGGCGAGCATGATCGTCGCGATCACCGGGACGCCCGGGACGGGGAAATCCGCGGTCGCCGAGGTCCTCGCCGCGCGGGGCCACCGGGTGGTCGACCTCTCGGACTTGATTGCGCGCACGGGCATCGCGGCCGAGATCGACGAGGAGCGCGGGAGCCTGCTCGTCGACCCGCTCGTCCTTGAGACCGAGGTCTCCTTGCTCCTTTCGCGGCTCCCGGACGCCGACGGGCCCGTCTTCCTCGAAGGCCACTTGTCGCATCTTCTCTCGCAGGTCGACGAGGTCTGCGTGCTCCGGTGCCAGCCGAAGGAGCTCGCCCTCCGCCTTGGGGCCCGAGAATGGGCCGCGGCGAAGATCCGCGAGAACGTGGAGGCCGAGGCGCTGGACGTGATCGCGGTCGAGTGCGCGGACCGCCCGCGCGCCTTCGAGCTCGACACGACGGACGCGTCCCCGGACGAGACCGCGGACCGGCTCCTTGCGATCCTCGAGGGCGACGAGGACGCGCGCGCCGGAGCCCGGCTGGGCTCGGTCGCGTGGCTTTCCGAGTTCCTCGAGGACCCGCCCGAGGTCGAGGGGGCGCCCGAGCTCGAAGAGGACGAGGAGGCCTGGTAGTGCTCGAGGCCCTTCGGCACCGGATCGACGGGCTCTTTTCGCCGTTCGTCTCGGCCTGCCTTGCGGCGGGCGTCTCGCCGAACGTCGTCACGGCCGCCTCGTTTGCGCTCGCGATCCTCGCCGGCGCCGCGTTCGCGGGCTCATCCCCGGCCGCGCCCGACCTTCTCGTCGCGGGGGCCTTCCTCGTGATCGCGAGCGCGTATCTCGACGCGGCGGACGGGCAGCTTGCGCGCCGTTCCGGCACGGCGTCGGTGCGCGGCGACTTCCTCGACCACGTCCTCGACCGATACGCGGACCTTGCGATCCTCCTCGGCCTCACGTTCTCGCCGTGGGTCGATTGGCGGATCGGGCTCTTCGCGATCGTCGGCACGCTCCTTACGAGCTACATGGGGACCCAGGCGCAGGCGTTGGGCCTTGGCCGCATGTACGGCGGGCTCATCTCGCGGGCCGACCGGCTCACGATCGTGTTCTCGGCCGGCATGCTCCAGTATCTCGTGGGGGCGCGCGTCGCGGTCCCGTACGCCGGGAACTTCGTGGCGCTCGCGTTGGTCGTCCTTGCGGTCCTCGGGAACGTGACCGCGGTCCAGCGCGCGGTCTCGGGGTGGCGCGGTCTTCGGGCGACTTCGGAGAGACCATAAGACCCTGGGCACGGACAAGGCCCCATGGACCCCCGCGTCTTGCTCGCCGCCGCGATCCTCTCGACCACCGCCATCGCCGGCCTCGCCGAATCCGCCACGCGATGTACGCCGCTCGACCTCGTGCCGGTCGCCTGCGCGCAGGCGAGCGTCTATGGAAGCCCGTCGCCGGGCACCTGGTCCGGCTACGCCTGGGGGAGCGCCCTCCTCTCCTACGGGCGCGTGATCTTCACGCTGTATACGAACGTGTACCCCTATCCCAGCGCGACGACGTCCTGCACCTTCGGCCCCACGGATCCCGGCTCCGGCTGCCTGACGCCGGTCGCGCGGATCCAGACGACGAGCCGCTGCGCCGTCGGCCGCACCGACGTGTACGCCACCGGGACCCCGAACGGCGGGAACTGGCAGCTCCTCGCGACGGCGACGCAGACGTCCTCCGGATGCTGAACGAGCGCAAGCGCAAGCGCAAGGGCAAGGGACGCGGCCCGTGCGCTGGCGCATGCGCCTCTCGCGTGCGCTCCGGGCCCCGGTTTCAGCGCGGGTACCCGGAGCCAACGCTTAAGTGAGGGTCCCGGAATCTAGTATCGTCGCCATGTTCGGAAACTCGACGAAGACGTTCGGGCTGTTCTTCGCGCTCGCCCTCCTCTTCCTCCTCTTCGGAGAGGTCGCGTCGTGGTACTACGGGCCCGGCGCGCTCTACTTCTTCCTCGGTCTTATGGTGGTCGTCAATTTCGCCGTGTACTTCTGGAGCGACCGGCTCACGCTCGCCGCGTACCGCGCGAAGGTCGTCACCGAGCACGACGCGCCCCGGCTCCACCGGATGGTCGCGCACGTCGCGACGCTGGCCTCGCTCCCGATGCCGCAGGTCGCGATCATCCCGAGCCCGGTCCCGAACGCGTTTGCCACCGGGCGGAGCCCGTCGCACGCGACGGTCGCGTTCACGCAAGGGATCTTGGACGAGCTCTCGCCGGAGGAGCTCGAAGGCGTGGTCGCGCACGAGCTTGCCCACGTGGGGAACCGGGACACGCTGCTCATGATGGTCGCGGCGACGATCGCGGGCGCGATCGGGTTCATCGTCCGGATGGCGTTCTGGGGCTCGCTCTTCGGCAGCGACCGCGACCGCCAGAACCTCGTCGTGCTCCTTGCCGCGGGGATCCTCGCCTCGGTCGCGGCGATCCTCATCCAGATGGCGATCAGCCGCACGCGCGAATACCGCGCCGACGCGACCGGGGCGCGCTTCACCGGAAAGCCCTTGGCGCTTGCATCCGCCCTCCGGCGCTTGGAGCGCGCGCAGGACCGGCCGGTCCGCGACTTCGATCCGGTGAAGCACGGGAATCCCGCGACGAGCCACCTCTTCATCGCGAATCCCCTCCGCGGCGGAGCGCTCGCGCGGCTCTTTGCGACGCACCCCCCGATGGCGGAGCGCATCCGGCGCCTCGAATCCCTGGCGGCGGGACGCTAAGCTATATAAACGAGTCCCTCCTTTGCAGCCGACGTCCCGGACTGAGAACCATGGAGAAGGATACGATCGTGCGCGTCGAGTTCGAGGCGTGGACGACCGACGGAGAGTTCTTCGACGCAACCGACGCCGAGGTCGCAAAGAAGGCCGACGCGTACGACGCGAACGCCACGTACGGGCCCCTTCCGGTGATCCTCGGGGCCGGCCGCATCCTTCCCGGGTTCGAGGAAGCGCTCCTTGGCGCGAAGGTCGGCGAGGCGAAGGAGATCGTGGTGCCCTCGGACAAGGCCTTCGGTCCCCGCGACGCGGCGAAGATCGAGGTGTTCAGCCTCCGCGAGTTCCAGCGCAGGGAGCTTGAGCCGCGGCCGGGCGAGCGCGTCCGGATCGACAACCGCGTCGGCACGATCGTCCAGGTGACGGCGGGCCGCGTGCGGGTCGACTTCAACCCGCAGTTTGCCGGGAAGGACTTGAAGTACACGTTCAAGATCCTCGGCGAGGCGAAGACGCCCGACGAGAAGGTCGCGGCGGTCCTCGACGCCGACTACGGGCAGGACCGCTCCTCCCAGTTCACCGTGAAGCTCCATGGGAAAGAGGTCGAACTCCTCCTTCCCGACTCGTGCAAGTACGACGCCCGCTGGCTCGCGGTGAAGTACCGCGTCGTCTCCGACCTCCGCACGTACGCGGGGCTCCAGACGATCCGGTTCATCGAAGAGTACCGCGAGGAGACGCCCGCGGACGCGAAGCCGCCGGCCGCCGGAACGGAGGGGAAGGAAGGAGAGGAAGGGCCCGAACGACCCGAACGGTCGGCCGGCCACGAAGGGCACTCGCACGAGGGCCACGAGCACGGCGCGGCAAAAGCGAAGCCGAAGAAGGCGCCGACGAAGAAGGCCTAAAGCGCCGGCTTTCCTTGGCCCCCCTCCCTCGTACCCCGTCCCTCGTCCCCCGTCCCTCGTCCCCCGTTGCCACGCCCCCCTCCATGGGATTTCCCAAAAAAATCGAAACTTCTAAGATAGACGAGCCCCGTTTCCCTCCTTGGTGATGCGTATGGCGTTGGACCCATACAAGCACAACGGGTATACGTTGCACACGCGCGAAGTGACGTTGAACGGCGGGAGGAAGCAGCAGATCTTCTTCTTCGCGAAGGCGAAACCCAAGTCCGGCAAGCCGTGCGAGATGCCGACCGGCTACAAGGTCGGCGTGAACAAGGCGACCGGCCTCCCCTACCTCAAGAAGAAGTAGCGGTGAGGTTTCGTTCCTAGCGATTCAGCGGGCACCGTACGGCCGAGCCCGCTGCATCCATCCTTTTTATCTTCCCAGGCACGTTCACGGGTCGTCGCCGGATTTCGAACCCATGCCCGTTCCCCCCCGCGCCTTCCGGCCTAGGGCCGCCCTCGTCGCGGCGCTGCTGCTTGCGCCCGCGCTCGGCGGATGCGTCACGCTCACGTCGACGACCGGCACGGTCCGGATCGAGCTCGCCGGCACCCCGCCGCCCTCCTTCGGATCGGTCGTCCTCACGTTCGACTCGGTCGAGGTCGAAAGCGCAGGCGGCCTCTCGCGACCGGTGCTTCCCGGCGGCTTCTCGGTGGAATACCGCCACGCCGCCCCACCGGACCCGGCGGTGCTCGCGGAGGCGACGGTCCCGATCGGCCGGTTCCGCGAAGTCGTGTTCGTGGTCGGTGAGGCCGCCGCGAGCGACGCTGCGGCCGAGCACCTCGTCGCGGTCGTCGAAGGCGAGGTCGCGCTCGCGACACCGTTCGAGGTCCGACCCGACGAGACGACGCACCTCCTCCTCACGATCGACCTTGCCCGTTCGCTGCTTGCGACCCCCGACGGATCCCGTTGGACGCTGAAGCCGGAGTTCTCGCTGCGGGTCGTGGGCTCGGCCGGGGGCGAAGGCGATGGCGGCGGCGAAGGCGAGGACGACGGCAGCGACGGCGCGGGCGGGACCGGCGGCGCGGGCGGGACCGGCGGCGCGGGCGGTGGGACGAGCGGCGGCGGGACCGGAAGCGGCGACGACACGGGCAGCGGCGGCGAGCGCGTGCCGGGGAACACGCCGCCCACGGCGACGATCCTCGCGCCGGGCTCGGGCGCCACCGTGACCGGCACCGTGAACATCACGGGCACGGCCTTCGACGCGGACGGCAACGACACGATCCTGCGGGTCGAGGTCGTGATCGACTCCGGGCCCCCGACGATCGCGCGCGGGACCTCGGAGTGGTACCTCCTGTGGAACACGGCGGCGCAACCGAACGGTCCGCACCAGATCCGGGTCCGCGCCGCGGACGACCGCGGCCTCGGGGCCACGGCGGTCCGGAACGTGACGGTCCAGCATGGGCCCGCCGGCGGCACCGGGGGCGGGCCAGCGAACCAGCCACCGACGGTCGCCTTCACGCTTCCCCTCGAGAACTCGACCGTGTCGAACGAGACCCTCATCGCGGGCGTCGCCTTCGACGCGAACGGGAACCAGACGATCCGGTTGGTCGAGGTCGCGCTCGACGCCGGCGAATGGTGGCCCGCGAACGGTACGACCGCGTGGAACCTCTCTCGGAACTTCTCGAACGTGACGAACGGGAGCCACGTCCTCCGGGCCCGGGGCTGGGACGGCGTCGCGCACTCCGCGGTCGTGAACCGGACCGTGATCGTCGCGGGCGGCGCGAACGCGCCCCCCGCGGTCGCGATCCGCACGCCGCCGGGAGCGGACCGCGTGAACGGGTCCCGCGCGCTCTTCAACGGGACCGCGGGAGACGACGGCGGCAACGCGTCGCTCTGCGGCGTCGAGTACCGGATCCTGGCAAGCGGCGCGACCGAAGGCGCATGGCGGTCCGCGACGAACGGGACCGGAGGGACGGGCGACGCGCTCGCGTCGGGCCCCGACGCCGGCGCGTGGCACGCACGGGTCGACACATCGGGACTTGCGAACGCGACCCACGCGATCGAGGCCCGCGCGTCCGATTGCGTCCTGTACTCCGCCGTGGCGCGGCTCGAGTTCTCGGTCCGGAACGAGGCGCCGACCGTCACGTTCGCCGACCCCGCCGCGGGTACGACGCTCGGCGGGACCGCGACGCTGCGCGGGGCCTTCGGCGACGCAAACGGCGCGGACGACCCGCTGTCGGTCCGCGTGCGGGTCCTCGCCGCCGGTTCGGCGATCGAGACGTTGTTCCTCGGACCCGTGGACCAGGAAGGCGCGAACCGGACGAACGGCACGTGGTGGTACGGCTGGAACACGACGCCGCTCCCGAACGGGACCTACACGTTCGAGGTGAACGTGACCGACGGGACGGGACGCTCCGCGACGGTCGCCCGAGACTTCTCCCTCCGCAACAACCATCCGCCGGTCGTCGCGATCACGGATCCCCCGAACGGCACCCAGCTCACGGTCGACCTTACGAGCCCGCAGCGGACGGTGCGCGGAACCGCGAGCGACCCCGACGACACCGCGACCGCGACGAACGTGACCAAGGTCCGCGTCTGCTGGCGGACGAAGGCCGCGATCGGGAACACGGAGCCGTGTTCGGGAACGGACTGGCGCGACGCGACCGGCACCACGGAGTGGACCTACCCCTGGGACCTTACGCCGACGGCGGTCCCGCCGGGCACGTACGTGTTCCGGGCGCAGGCGCAGGACGGGCTTGCGGCGTCGGTCGTGGCGGAGTTTACGTATACTGTCGTATGAGTCGCCGAGAACGATGAAAGGGGAAAGGTGAAAGGAGAACGGAGTGAGGCGCCGGAGTCGCTCCGGTCCCCTTTCCGCCCTTTCGGTTCCTTTCGATGTGAAGTGGCCGACGACGAGGGCCTCGCGACGCCCGCAGGCCGGGCTGTGAACGGATTTTCGCGCGAGCGCGAGGAGGGCGAGGAGACCGTAGCATCGCTACGGGCGACGAGCCCGACGAAGCGATCCGCGAAAAGACGCCACAGACCGGCCGAGGACGGAGCGAGGCCCGAGGAGGAGGTACGCCGCGGTACGGGATCGAACCGTAGACCTACGGATTAACAGTCCGTCGCTCTACCTACTGAGCTACCGCGGCAGCGCGCCGAGCCGGGCCATGAATGGGATGCTATAAAATCCTGTGGGTCGTTCGTGCCGCGTGGGCGACGGGCTCGAGTCGCTGCTTTCGTCGGCGCATCCCAAGCTCTATCTCCTGCATCACAACGCGGACCCGGACGGGATCGGGGCGGCGTTCGCGCTCGCCCGCGCGTTCGGCGGCGACATCGGCGCGGCCAAGGACGTGTCCGCGCAGGGGGAGCGCCTCGCGAAGCTCCTTGGCGTCCGCGTCCTCGTGGATCCGGACCCTGCGGGCTACGCGCTCGTCGTGATCGTCGACGCCTCGACGCCGGGCCAGCTCGGGACCTTGTTCCCCCATGTGGGACGACACGCGGTCGTGGACCACCACGCGACCTCGGACTTTCCGCGGGCCACCGAACGGCTCCTGGACCCTTCGCGAAGCTCCACCTGCGAGGTGGTCTACGACTGGTTCCGGGCCCACGGGCGCGCGATCGGGCCGGACGTCGCGACGGCGCTGCTTGCCGGCCTCGTCGTCGACTCCGCCCAGTTCCGGTTCGGCGACGCGCGGACGCTCCGGGCGGCCGCGGACCTGTCCGACCGCGCCGGCACCGACGTCGGCACGGTGCTTTCGCGGATCGAGGAGGACGACCGCGTCCAGGACCGGTCGCTCCGGATCGCCCAACTGAAGGCCGCGCAGAGGCTCCGGCTCTTCCGGGTCGGCCGCTTCGTCGTCGCCACCTCCGAGGTCGCCTCGTTCGAGGCGGCGGCTTCCCGGGTCCTCGTGAGGGCCGGGGCCGACGTCGCGCTCGTCGGCGCGCAGAGGGGCGCCGAAGCGAGGGTCTCCGGCCGCGCGGACCGGGACGCGCTCGAGGCCGGGCTCGACCTTGCCATGGTGTTGCACGGCGTCGCCCGATCGTACCCCTCGGGGGGCGGCGGCGGCCATGCCGGCGCATCGGGCCTCAACGTCGAAGCCGGCGTCGGCGAGGTCCTCGAACGCTGCCTCCGGGGGGTCGGCAAGGCCCTCCAGGCGGACCCCGTCGAGGAGACACGGTAGGGGCCTTTTTTTTAAAAGCCGCCTGATAAATCAGAATGGATGGCACGAAGGCCGCGCCGAGGACCGGAAACGGGGGCTACACGCCAGAAAAATACGACATATTTATGTAATGCGGAAACTTTGAAGAAGTGCCTTTTTGAGATAGGTTTAAATTCATCCTAGGCGCATGTTGACCCAGTAGGCCGTTTTTGAAGCGTCGAGGTGAGCGTCATGCCGCAGACAGATTCCAAAGGTGGCCCCGCATTCGAGGCCCGGCCGGTATTCGATTGGAACAACTTTGAGCTGGGCGTCGTGACCGGTACCACCTCGGATGCGAGAAAGGGCGTCCAGAGCCTCATCGTCGACTTGAACGACAAGGCGAAGACGCGCATGGGGCAGGCCGAGCGTCTCGAGGTGCCCGTCGGGTTCGTGTTCGGGATCCGAAGGGACGAGGTCGTGCTGGACCGGAGCGTCGAAGAGCTCCGCCGACACGAGCTGGCGCCGCGCCCGTAACCCGTTCCTGGTTACTTTTTCCTATTTGCCTCATTCGCCGTAGCGGCGCTGCCTTCTTTGGTACGCCCGGATCGCGCGCAGGAAATCGATCTTGCGGAAACCCGGCCAGTGGATGTCCGAGAAGTAGAGCTCGGAGTAGGCGAGCTGCCACAAGAGGAAGTTCGAGATCCGCTCCTCGCCGGACGTGCGCAGGATGAGGTCGGGGTCCGGGATCGGGAGATGCGACGTGTAGAGGTATTTTGCGACGAGCGTCTCGTCCACGTCGTCCGGCGAGAGCGCGCCGGTCTTCACGTCCCGCGCGATCTGCTGCATCGCCTGCAGGATCTCTTCTCGGCCCCCGTACGCGACCGCGACGTTGTAGTAGTGGTCCGTGTACGCCCGCGTGCGCTCCTCGGCGTACCGGATCGCCTCCTGGACGCGCGCCGGGAGAAGGTCGATCTGGCCGATCGCGCGGACGTGGATCCGGTTCTTGTGGACGCGCTCGTCGTCGGCCATCCGCCGGAAGTTCTCCTCGAAGAGGTCCATGAGGAGATGCACCTCGTGACCGTCGCGGCGGAAGTTCTCGGTGCTGAACGCGTAGACTGTGAGGACCTTCACGCCGGTCTCGAGGCACCAGTCGACGACGTGCTCCAACGTGTCGCGCCCCAAACGGTGGCCGTCGCTCGGGGCAAGGCCCAAGGACTCCGCGAACCGGCGGTTCCCGTCCATGATGATCGCGACGTGCCGTGGCACGGGCTCGGCGAGGACCTCGCGAAGGAGCGCCTTCTCGACGGTCTTCGCCACCGCGTCCCCGAGCGCGTCGCGAAGGCTCGTCTCCGTCACGGGGCCGCCAATGGAGCCCACTATATATTTATTTGAGGGCTCTGCATTACGCGCGCCACGCGCGTCGCGGATGTAGTCTAGTGGTATGACTGAAGCTTCCCAAGCTTCTAGCCGGGGTTCGAATCCCCGCATCCGCATCCTCCTCCTCGGGCCTCCCCACG
>JBQTJL010000435.1:0-2667 GCA_052387135.1 Methanobacteriota archaeon
GGCCCGTTCCCGACGTGTGCCGGTGGATCCGCGCAGACGGTTCGAGGGCGTGCGGTACGTGGGAAAGGTCCGCGCGCGCCGCGTCGTCTATCAGGTCTACGACGCGGACCGGCGCTTCCTTCTTGTCTGGCCGAGCCGCCGGAGCCCGAACTCGTTCTTCCTCTCCGAGGTCCCGCGGGCCTTCGTCGACGCCGTGCGGCGCCGGTTCCGGGGTTCGGTCACGACGAGCGTCGCGGTCCGGCAACGCCTCGGCGGGCCCGCGTTCCGGCAGCTCGGGGCGCTCCTCGTCCTTGCCGCGCGCGGCGAGGCGAAGGTCCGGCCGTCGAAGGCGGGGCCGCTCGCGTTCCGCGTCTATGCGTAGCGGCTAGATCGCAAACGAAGCAAGATGCACGCGCTCCGACCCGTCGTCGCACCGGGACCAGATCCCGAAGTGCACGCGTCGCGCGCCGCCCGGGCCCGCGTACCCTTCCGCGCCGGCAAGGCCCACGCGCACGATGTGGCTCCTGCCGGGGCGCCGGGTGAGCGTCTTTACGTCGAGTGTCGCGCCGTTCACGGTCGCCCGCGAGAGCCGCAACCGGTGCAGCAGGCCTCGGGTCATCCACGTACCTCGTCCCTCGTCCCTCGTCCCTTCGTACAGCGCTTCTCGATGCTCGTGCCCGAGGAACAGGACCACGTCGCCTTCGCCGCCGAGCCGCCGCGCGGCATGCGCGAAGCCGGTCTCGGGGCGGTAGTGCCACCCCATCGGGGTGAGTCCTTCGGCGCCGACCGCGTCGAGCCGCTGCCACGAGGGGCTCGCGAGCCACCGCGCGGAGCCGTCCGCGTCTGCCGGGAGAAGACCCGCCTCGTCGACGGGGCCGCCGTGCGCGAACACCGCGCGTCCCTCGGGATCCGCGACGACGCGGCGGGCGCGGCCGAGCGTGGCCCGCACGGAGGGGTCGTCCGCGAGGAGCCGATGCGAGGCCTCGCTCTCGGAGTCCGAGCCGGAGATCGGCTCCCGGCGGAGGAACGCCTCGTCGTGGTTTCCCGAGACGTGGGCGACGGGGAGCTCCTTCTCGACGCGTTGGAGAAGGTCGAGGGTCTCCCGCGGGCGGTAGCCGCGTTCGACCACGTCGCCGAGGTTGACAAGCCGGGTGACATCGCCGAAGCGGCGTCCGAACGCGGGATGCGCGGCAAGGTGAAGGAGCCGCTCGAGGGCCGCGGCGTCGGCATGGATGTCGCTTACGATGACCGTGCTCGAGGTGGGTCGAGGCGGCATTGCGTTCCGGTCCGGACTTCCCGTTCACGCGGAGGCCCTCTTCAATCCGTGGGAGCCTGCCGGGTGCGGGGCGCAGCCGGGGGGATGCGTAGCGGGATTTATATGGGAAGGGCGGAATGGGCGGTGCATGTCGAAGGAGGAGCTGAAGGTCGACTCCGTTCCCCGCCTCGACATCGACTTCGAGAGCCTTGCGAAGGACCTGCACCCTCTCGGGAACCCGAAGCGGCTGCACCTTCTCCATTACTTGACGCAGCCCCACTATCTCGAGGAGGTCGCAAGCGAGCTCAAGATGGCGCGGCAGTCCGCGCAGAAGCACATCGACCAGCTCCTCGAGGTGGGGGTCATCCGGAAGCAGCACGGGGAGCGCGCCTCGGGCCCGGTCACGGAGTACCTCCTCGACCAGCGGCGGCTATTCACGATCAACGAAGAGTTCGGCAAGCTCGGCACGCTGCAGCCCAAAGGCGGCGCCGCGAGCATGGAGATGCTGTCGCGCACCCAACTCTCTCCCGCGATGCCGCCCCGCGAACCGCCGACCGAGGACGCGACCCCGAGGCTCGTCATCGTGCACGGGATGAAGATCGGCACCGTCGTGAAGCTGAAGCCCGGAAAGGGCTCTTGGCTCGTCGGCCGGGACACGTCCGCGGACGTGCCGGTGGACTACGATCCGTTCATCAGCAACCGGCACGCCGAGATCCGCGCCGAGCAAGGGAAATTCAAGCTCGTCGACGCGTTCTCGACGAACGGGACGTTCTTGAACTGGCGTCGCGTCGACCGCGGCGCGGCGACCGACCTTCGGCACGGGGACGTGGTCGGCGTGGGCAAGACCCTGCTCCTCTTCCGCGAGCGCGCGTAATACTTACTTTATACTTACAAAGTAAGTACTAGAGTTCGGTGAGCGAGAGGCCCTTCTGGATCCAGAGGTCGTCGAGCCAAAGGTCGGCCGACGGCGCCTCGGGCCCGGCGACGACGTCTCCGGAGGCGAGGACGTCGGACGACGCCGCGGCGGGCGGAAGTGGAAGGCCCGTCGCGACCGCCTTCCCGTCGACGAGGACGTCGAGCGTGCCCGCGGACTCATCGACCACGACCCGGACCGCGTTGAACCACGGGGACGCGCCTCCTTCGTCTTCGACGACGAGGGGCGCGTCGTCCGGGACGTCGGGTGATACGCCGAGCGCGGAAAGGTGGCCGGTGCCGGCCGCAACGGGCCGCGGGGCCGCGCCGGCGGCTTCGTACGTGAGGACCCAGCCCACGTTGTGGCCCGCGAGCACGAGGGACCAGACGGGGACGGGCGTCGGGCCGTCTACGTCGAGGGCGGCGATCGCCGCGGTCCGGACGCCGGGCGGCGTGAAGCCGGTGTCGGGCCGGACGGACACCTCGGCAAGGTAGCGCGGCCGGACCGGCGCGAGGGCGTG